>JACQWN010000581.1 GCA_016209245.1 Bacteroidia bacterium | reverse complement strand
TGCATAGCTTGTAAAAAATACAAGATTATAACCATCACGGTGAATAAGTTGGCTGTCAGTTACCGATCCGAAATTATATGCAGCAAGGATAGCAATTAACCCGAATAAAAATGAAAGAACTAAAAAAGGTATTTTTTCAATGATTAAGCGAAAATTTAAGCGACGGTTATAGTAAAAATCAATTACTAACAAAACCAATGGTAATGTAACTGCGAGTGATTTTGACAGCAGCGCGCATATAAAGAACAAAAATGTCAGAAGCAAATATTTTGGTTTAGTTCCATTTTTTATATAGCATATATATAAAATCAGGGACAGGATATAAAAAAATGCGCACAGGATGTTATTTAGCCCTGAAACCCAGCATACTGTCTCGACAAACATTGGATGGACAGAGAATAGTATTCCGGTTATGAATGAGGTAAAACGACTATTCGACAATAAATATACCAGATGAAATACAAGTATGATATTTACAAGATGAAAAATTAAATTTGTAAGGTGAAAGGGCATCGGATTATCGCCGGAGATGAAATAGATAAAAGCATATGTTAACAGTTTAAATGGCTGATAATGCGCCAGATGTTGTGAGGAGAAAATGGTTGTAAGGTTCTGTGGAGTGATAGATTTTATCTTGGCATTGTTTGTTACATTAAACTGATCATCCCAGATATCCAACAGATTGTAATTCAGCGTCTTTTGAAAAACCAGGGCGGCCAGTATTAAAATCGGGATAAATAAAAAGAATTGTCTTTTTTTTATGTTTTCCCAATTCCATTTACCGTACCCTGTCCCCATTTTCGTAAACTTCTTTAGAAATGAGGTTTCCCTTTTCATCATAGATGTTTATTTCCCCTGTGCCTGCCTTCAATGTTCCCGGGTTTTTAACTCCGCCATTCAATAAATAGTTGGAAATGACTTCCCAAAGTTTACCTTCTTTATACACCCGTTCTGTCCAAAGATTACCATTAGGATGATAATATTTGTACACTCCATCCTTCTTACCTTCTTTATATGTATATTCCGCCTTAGTGATTCCGTTTTCATAAAATTCCATCCATTTTCCATAAGGGATAATTCCTTTGTAATTTCCTGATATTTTAGGGTTTCCGCTATCAAAGTACCATTCCACTTTTCCGTCATAGTCGCCTTTATCGTTAATAACCCCTTGTTCAACGAGCATTCCCTTATCGTTGTACCTGATAATCTTTTTCACATCCTTGCCGTTCTCCGTAGTAACAATTACCTTAACCTTGTTTTTTTGACCGCTCTTTTTATCACTGATAATAACAGTATTATCTTGCTTATTGACAGCGACTATCCGTTTGTCAGCCGGTTGTTCGGTTTTATTGTTGATTTCCTGAAATGAACTTAAAGAACTGTTTGTTGTTTGAGAAGTATCCTTTTTTTCAATGCAGTTTCTTGCCAGGTTGATCTTCGCTTTTTCTTCTCCCAATTCCATTGCTTTTATCCAATCGGCACAGGCGCCCTGCATATCTCCCATTTTTTTCTTTGAATTACCTCTGTTAAAATATGCATCTTTAAAATCATTCTTTAATTCTATGGCTTTTGAATAATCCTTAATAGCAGAGAAATAATTTTTCATTCGACTATAAATAATTCCACGATTATAATACGCCTCGAAGTTATTATGCTGTTTTTCAATGACTAAACTAAAATCTTCCAATGCCTTATCATACATTTTCAGGTTTGCATAAGCAGTTCCCCTGCTCTTATTTATTTCGAAATTGGTCGGATATATTTCCAGAGCCCTGTTGTAGTCATGCAGGGCGTCGTCATGACGGCCAAGTAGTGAAAGGGTATTACCCCTGCTAAGATAATAATCCCATGCTTCCTCAATCATTAAAGCCTTATTAAAATCAGGTAAAGCATCGGATAGTTTATCTAAGGCGACTCTTACGTTTCCACGGCAATAATATCCATAGCCTCTTTCAGGATATTTTTCAATGACATCGCTGAAGAGTGTAAGTCCATTTGCCCATACTTTAGAACGATTATGAGTCGCTATTGAAAAGACAATCAATACCGGAACAAAAAGCAAGAAAAGTACCGGCCATATCCGTTTTATCTTTTCAACCTTGCTGTCAATGATTCTTTTAAACAGCGCTGCAATAATGAATGCGATCCCGAGGCTGGGGAGGTAAAAATATCTTTCACAAACTACAGTTCCGCCAATAGGGATAATTCTTATTACCAATCCAATAGTAATAGAATAGAGGAGGATGCTGAAAATCATATCTTTTCTGAATTTTTTGAAAAAAATCAATAGGGCAAGAATAATAAAGATTCCGGCCGGTGCAAGATAATATTCCAGTGGCAACCATCCATCCGTCAAGACAGGGTTGTAATGAATGCAGGAAAGGTGAACGGGCACAAAAAATTTTGCTATATAAAATATGTATGAATAAATAACTATTAATATCTTATTAACGATTGAGTAGTATTGTGATGACATTTCAATGGAACCGATTATTTTAGCCGATAACAAGGCAAGTATTCCCCAGAGAACGGAGAAACCCAAAAGAATCACTTTTTCAATGACCAACCGGATACTTAGTTTCCGTGAAAAATAATAATCAATCAGCAATAATATTAAAGGTAACACGATCGCCGACGATTTTGACATCAACGCCATTATGAAAAGTAATGTACATATAATGAATAGTATAGTCTTTCTATCCTTTCGAAGGTATTGAATATAACTAACCAATGAACTGAGAAAGAAAAAGGCATATAGTACGCTACATCTGGCACCCAACCATGCAACCGATTCGACCTGCATAGGATGAACAGCGAAAAGCGCCGAAATAATGAAAGATATATCATTTCTGTCTGTAATCAGGTAAAATAAATAAAAGACAAGGATGATATTCAGTAAATGAAGTATCAGATTGGTATAATGGTAAGTGACAGGGCTTAAGCCGGCGAAATGGTATTCCAACGCAAAAGAAAGCATTGTCAAAGGGTAATAATGCCCGTAATACTGGTATGAAAACATCCTGCCAAGTGTCTCCGCATTAATCACTCTGATGTCTTTATTGTTTACAATCAGATAGTTGTCGTCATAATTGGCAAAATCGTTTGATAAAGATCCGAAATAGATGATAAAAGTTACCACCAGGATTCCGAATAAAACATAAATTCTAACATTCCGCATCGTTATTAAATCCTTGTTCAAGGAGTTTCGGAGCGATTCGAATAAAGAATAGATTAATTGTTTATTATTTCCGTTTTGCATAGTTTATTTTTTTGTTATACTTAGTATAGTAATATGTAAATCATCACTCATCGGAATCCAATTCAAAATGGTTATTTCATTGCCGTCAACGATAAATTCTTTTGGTTTCAGATATACTATTTTGTCGTCTATTATTATCTTCATTTGAAATATATTGAAAATTTTGGCATTTTTCAAAAATGACTATTTTTAGTTTACAAATTTTTTATTTGAAACAGCATAATTTGAGTTATTATTTTCTACGTACCCCTCTCATTCTCCCCTACTGGTAGGGGAGAAGATATAAGGTACTCTCAAATTATACTGTTTCAAATAATATTTCAATTTGTAAACCTGCATTTGAAAAATGCCAAAATTTTTGTCATTTTATTTGCTTTTCGGCATAGTTCTTTGTTCTTTGTATATTTGTATCAGAATTCTATTAGGACAGAATCGTTTCGGACGTATGTAAGAGGCTTAGGCATGCTTTATCTGTCGTGACCCGCTATTTATAGCGGGTTTTTTAT
>JACQWN010000580.1 GCA_016209245.1 Bacteroidia bacterium | reverse complement strand
CTTGTCATGAACCGAAAAGCCAATACCTCGATATATATTGACGGCAGCCTGGTTAAATACGAACAAAGCATGTTTTTTGGCGGTTTGGTAGGCGCCGAGATGGCATTGGGCGCCAGAAGGCAGCAAACCTCTGTCTTCATAAGCTATTACGATTTCTTCACCGGAAATATGGATGAAGTGAGGATATGGAATTTAGCCCGCACAGTAAAGCAGCTTAATATGGATATGAACTCCAAGCTGAAAGGCGATGAAATGGGGCTTCTCGCATATTATCCCTTGGATATTTATAACTTTTTAGGCACAGATCTCATTTCAAATCTTGACGACCAGGTGGAAGGTTCCAGTTTAGTGGCTACCGCCGTTGGAGGAAATGCGACAAATGTAGATGTGCCAAACCTGAAAGACGCTCGCCCCGTTCAGCAAATTGCGTATAACTGGGTAGTTAACGAAGACCAAATAGTTATCACCGTTAACGAACAACCTTCTGCCATAGAAAGATGTATCCTTGAATTTACAGTTGACCGGGTTGAAGACCTTCGCGAAAACAGAATTGCCTCACCGGTTACATGGACCGCTTATGTTAAGAAAAATACCGTTATCTGGGATGCCGACCGGCTGTACTTTGAAAAGTTATTATACGCTGAACTTACATTTGACGTTGACATTTTAAATATTGGCGGCACCGACCAGAACTTCAGCATATCTAATCTTCCGGCATGGCTCACTGCCTCTGAAACCGGCGGTACTTTAAGCCCGGATAATTACCAAACAATAACTTTTACCGTTAGTCCTGTTGTAAATATCGGAGACTATGAAGCCTCGGTTTTCCTTACCTCAGATTTCGGCTACAACGAACAATTGAGCATCTCGCTGAAAGTAAGAAAAACCTCACCATCATGGACAGTTAATCCCACAGATTTTCAGTACTCCATGAATGTTATCGGACAAATACAGTTCGATCAGACTTTCTCCACCAACTCCGATGATAAAGTCGCTGCCTTTGTTGATGGCGAATGTCGCGGCGTGGCCAATTCGACTTACGTGAAATCCTACGACATGTTTGAGGTGAACCTTACCATTTACAGTAACGTGGCTTATGGTGAACAAATCCTGTACAAAGTCTGGAATGCCGGAGAAGGCGTGATACATACCGAAGTTTTACCCATTGATACCTTCCTTTCCAACAGTATTCACGGAACTCCTTCAAACCCTGTTATTATCAGAGCTTTGGGCACTTATCAGGAGGATATTCCTCTCTATGCCGGATGGAACTGGCTATCTTTGAACCTTAACAGCTACAAACAGGCGAATATCAACTGGCTCTTTGATGGAATGAACATGGTGCATGGAGATCAGGTAAAAGATAAGCAGTACTTCGAAATCTATGATGCCATCTATGGCTGGTCAGGAAGTCTTTCTGCACATGGGGGGATAAAAAATGAAAGTATGTACCTTGTGAAATCAGCAAACGCACAGACACTTACTGTTGTCGGAAACCGGATTAACCCCTTAACAACTCCTATTTCTATATCAACCGGTTGGAATTATCTGGGCTATCTGCCGGCTTTGAATATTTCTGTGGATGAGGCATTGGCAAGTTTGTCGCCTTCACAGGGGGATGTCATCAAATGCCAGAGTTCGTTTGCAATGTATGATAATTATACCGGATGGATAGGTAACTTAGATTACATGAAACCTTTTGTCGGTTATATGTATTATGCAAATGCACCCGGCATATTATATTACCCCGAATTCGGAACGAAAAGCGGTTTCTCCTTTACAGGCGATAAAATGGCTGATTTGTATGAAAAGTACAATATCAATTGCAAAAACTATATGTTGAATATGACGATTTCCGGTATATTGCAAAACGAATATGGCGTCCCTGTAATACAAGAAATGACTTTGCTTGCTTATGAAGATAGTATTTGTGTGGGAGTAACGCCAGCTACATGGAACAATGCTTCCGGAAACCATAACTACTTCTTAACGGCATTTAGCAACTCGGGGTTGAACAATATTACTTTTAAAGCTGAAGCAGAAAATGGTACAATTTATAATATTGTTGAAGAAGTTAATTATCAGCCCAACGGAATAGTCGGTTCTCCCTCCTTGCCAATTGTTCTGACTATTGAAGGATTCTATGAGAATACTACACAAGGTAATGATATTCATGCGTATCCAAACCCCTTTGTAAATCAAATCAAATTGTTTTACGATATTTCTGACGCAGGTAATGTCAGAATCCAGGTTTACAATATACTGGGCGAAGTGGTCTCCGTGCTTAGCAACAGGCATCACGAAGCAGGACATTATCAACTTATCTGGCAGACTTCCGAAGCCGGTACAAATATTCCGGATGGAATCTATTTTGTCGAACTTAAAAATGGAGCATTTTCAAAAATATTGAAAGTATCAAAAATCAAATAAAGATTAAATATATTTGCCACTCTAAATAGTATATTAATTATTAATTTAATAATATTTTAAAATGAAAGCGAATTTTTTATTTTTTTCAATTATTGTTTTGCTGTTTACGGTAACTACAGCAATGGCGCAGGCGCCAAACTGGACAGTCAATCCCGGTGATTACCAGTATTCAATGACTTTAGTGGGTCCACTGAATACAAGTGGAAACGAATCTTCGGATCCCAATGATATGATTGGTGCTTTTGTTGATACATCCTGCAGAGGTGTGACGAATCCTGTTTATAATGCATCAGTTGGCAGGTATCTTGTATATCTGATGATTTACAGTAATACACCTTCGGCTATTATCAGCTTTAAAATTTATGATGCTTCCGAAGATTCGGTTTACATTGTACCACAAGCGATAAATTTTTCTATTAACGGAACATTAGGGTCGCCATCCCAACCGTATGTGGTTTCAAGCCCTACTCTTAACAACGAAGCTGAAATTCTCACTTACGAACTGCAAAACCAGGTAGGCGGCTCGGTGTTTTCAAATGATTCAATTTTTGCTGTGGTAGAATATGACCCTACCGATGCCAACCTTACCGGCAACATTGCTACTTACACAGCATCGGTGGATGCCGTAGTGAAAGTAAACGCAATTGTGCAGCAAAGCGGAATCACACCTAATAATTTTACTAACCCCGTTACTTATACCGTAATCGCCGCAGATGAATCTACATCCACAATCTATGTTGTTAAAGTGAGCTATGCAAACGCATCTCCTGTGGCTTTGAATTTTTCTTCTTCCGGTGTAAATGAAAACTCACCCGTGGGTACTGTAGCCGGCACATTTTCAACTGTTGATCCCGATGATACAACTCATACTTATTATTTCTGCTCAGGACAGGGTGACACCGACAACCTTTCATTTTTAATTTCAGGCAACCAGCTAAAAACAAATACAAGCTTGGATTTCGAAAACAAAACCGGATACAGTATCAGGGTGACTGCCGACGATGGCAATGGCGGAACCATTGAACAGAATTTTATTGTCAATGTCAATGACCTTAACGATGAAATCCCTGTAGTGGCAGATGCCAATGTCAGTATTTCTGAAACAGCTACTTTGGGAAGTCCTGTATATACCGTTGTGGCTACCGACGCGGACACTAACTCTGCTTTCACTTTTGCAATTACCGGTGGAAATACAGGAAATGCTTTTGCAATTAACGCAAACACAGGTGCAATAACCGTAAATAATCTTCTTGATTTTGAAACCCTTACAAATTACAGCCTGGGTATTTCGGTGAACGATGGTGCAAATATAGCGTATTGTATTATTTATGTCGCTGTCCTGGATGAAAATGATGAAGTGCCTGTGGTAACCGATGCGGAAATATCTGTGAATGAACTTGAAACCATAGGTTCTTCATTATATACGGTATATGCCAACGACGCCGATGCAGGTTCCGTTTTTTCTTATGCCATTACAGCCGGCAATACGGAGAGTAAATTTGCCATTTCTGCTACAACCGGCGTTATTAGTCTTATTGCATCTCTCAACTTTGAAGTTACCACTTCCTATACCCTCACTATTGAGGTAAAAGACCAAGAGCTTAATACAGGTTATGGAACCGTCATTATTAATGTACTTGATGAATTAGACTATACCCCGGTTGTAACAAGTAAAGTACTTTCTGTTTCCGAACTGTTTACTGCCGGAAATGTGTTAGATACCGTTATTGCTACTACCATTGATGCTCAGGCCGTGTTGGAATATTCGATTTTTTCCGGTAACGATGAAAACAAATTCTTTTTAAATCCCAATACAGGCGTTCTGAGCTTGGTCGGCCCTTTAGATTACGAAACCACTTCTTCTTATATGTTAACCATAAATGTCACGGATAGTATTCATACCGGAACCGGAACTTACTATATCATTGTTACCAACGAGAACGATAATATTCCTGTGCTGGCTTCCGCTTCCGTTTCTATCAACGAAAACGCCGCTCTTAATACTTTCATTCACCAATTTCAGGCAAGCGATGCAGACGAACTTACTGCTTTTTCTTATTCTATCACAAATGGTAATACAGGTAATGCTTTTCAAATTAACCCATCTACCGGTATAGTCAGGTTGATTGCAGCCATTGATTTTGAAACACTGCCTGGCTACCAGCTTGAAATTACGGTATCCGACGGTTTAAATACTGCTATAGCCGTATTGAACATTAGCCTGATTGATTTGAATGATGAAACGCCTGTTTTTGTAACGGAAAACGATACGATCAGCATTCCTGAAACAACTCTTACAGGTACTACCTTAGCTACATTCGTCGCTACCGATAGCGATGCAAACACTATCTTTTCCTATCAAATCGTGTCCGGTAATAACCAAGGGACTTTCTCTCTTTCTTCCAATGGCATTTTAACTTTGGCTACAGCCATTGATTTTGAAACAAGCCAACAGTACAATTTGATGATATCGGTTAATGACGGTGTACATGTTGTAAATACTTTTTTCACTATTATGATTACCGATGTAAACGATGAAACACCGATTGCATTAGATGCTGATGTCAGCATTTCCGAACTTACTGCCACAGGTACTTTAATTCATACCATATCTGCCTCTGATGCCGATGCCGGAACAGCACTTGCTTATTCCATTATTTCAGGAAACAGCTTAAATAAATTTTCCATTGCTCCCCAAACAGGAGCAATTACCCTGCAGACAGCTATTGACTACGAGCTAACAACAAGTTTTTCTCTCACTATAAGGGTTAGCGATGGACTTAATTACACTCATTGCG
>JACQWN010000502.1 GCA_016209245.1 Bacteroidia bacterium | reverse complement strand
GCAAGTTTCGCTATTATATGCCCAAACATGAATCCAGTAATCGCCGGTAGTATCAAATGTCTGTGTAAAATCTACAATTATAGTTGTAGTATCTGGATATTGTATGGAATCAAATAAAATCTGAATTGTATCCCGGTAAATATCATAATATAGATTTGTAGCGCTGACAAGGTCAATAAAGAATGTATAGACATAAGGGCTGTCGCACGAAAATACAGGTTGAATGCTGCTGATAATTGGGCCAAGTATATTTATCATGCTGTCAGTAACAATCGTATTATAACATTCATTATATCCGGTCGTAAGTGTAACATTCATATATCCGACTGATTCTACATAGAAGTGATAGGGATCTTCTTCACTGGAGGTACCGCCTGGTTCGCCGAAATCCCAATCCCATGTATCAATAAGAGCATCTCTGTAAACAGTGTCACCATTGTACGCTACAAAAGAAGAATCGAAAAATTTTACGGAATCTGGCCATGCACAGATAACAAAAGTGTGTTCACAATTACATGGATTAGTTTCAATAGAATCCTCGAAGTAACAATTGCGATGGCAGGAATGGTATAATGTATCATAATAAAACTCACCTGCAGGATCGCTGAAAAGATAGTAAGCTGAAACAGGAGGAATACCGACATAAACGGGTTGAGTATAAGTAGCGGTGCAGCCGGTTTCCGTGACAATTGTCAATTGCACATTACATTGTCCGGCGTTTGAATGCATATAATCGTTATATACGAATTCTTGTACAGGATTCTGAACATCTGATTCATCCGGCGGTGCATCATTATCGAAATCCCAATGCCATTCGGTTATAGTTTCAACTGCTGTGCTGTTATCTGTAAAACCTATCCATCTAGCACATCCGCTTTGAGAAGAATCAATTTGAAAAATTGCATCAGGGAATTGAATGAAAATCTGTTGGTTTGAAATTGAAATACAACCATGTTCACTGGTTGCCCGAAGAACCACTGTAAATGTACCTTCAGATGTAAATACAAAACTGGGATTTTGTTCAGTAGATGTATTACCGCCGCCAAAGTTCCATAGCCATTCAACTGCATTGATTGATTGGTCGGTAAAATAAACGGTGTCGGGAACTTTACAGGCAGTTTCGGGATCGGCTGAAAAGATTGAAAGGACTTGCTCCGCTATGACAGGGCGTTGTATAGTGTCAATACAACCGGCAGTTGAAGTAATAATTAAAGAAACCAAATATGTTCCGGGGGCGGGATAGATATGAGCCGGGGAATATTCAGTAGAAATGGGGCTACTGTCGCCAAAATTCCATACAACGGATGAAGCCTCTAACGATGTATTTGTAAACTGAGCGCTTACGCCTGGGCAGACTGTATCGTTTATTCCAACTTCAAAATCGGCAATAACCTGATATAACGAAATATTAACGTAAGAAGAATCTTTACATCCGTATTTATCGGTAATAACAAGTTTTACCGTGAGAACACCGGTTGTATCATAAGTGTGAGTTGGATTAGTTAATGCAGATGTATTACCGTCATCAAAATCCCAAAAATATGTCAGAGGTCCTGCGCCCGTAGAATTATTTGTAAAATTGATATCAACCGGAACATTACAAGCCATAGTTTGGCTTGAAACAAAAGAAGATATCGCTGCTTCGGAGACATAAATATAGTCGTTCACAATAGTTAAACCGGAACATCCATTAGTATCGGTAACCGTAAGAGATATATCAAAAAAACCTTGAGAATTAAACTGATGACTTGGATTTTGCTGGCTTACAGGGTAGGTTCCATCGCCAAAATTCCAGACCCATTGCTCTAAAGGAGCGCTTCCTATCGTGGAAATATCCTGAAACTGAACTACAAGACCGGGACAACCTTCGGTATCGGAAACAGCGACGAGGTCGGCTTCAGGTAAAGCATATACAACGATATAATCTGTTTTCACTTCAGTATCCGACTGGCTGCCGTTTGTCACAGTCAATGTAACAGTGTAAGTCCCGACTGTACCATAAGTATACACCGGATTAGCTTGATTTGCTAAAGGGCTGCCGTCACCAAAATTCCAGGAATAGGACAGAGTTCCAGTACCGGTTGATAAATTTGTGAAATGTACCAGCCCTGAACCGCAAATTTTAGTTAAATCGGCGACAAAATCAGCAGTTACCTGTGAAAATATTTCAGTTCTGCAGAACAGAACCAGAAATATAATTATAATTGTATGTTTATTTGAATATAAATTTGAAAAATCGTTTTTCTATTTTATATTTGTCTGTGAATATATCGTTTTGTTTCATATTTTACCATAGTTAACTATCAGCATATATGAAAAGATTAATTGTTGACAAATTAATAAAATGGAAAAATTCCGATAAAACCAGGCAACCTCTCATGCTACTTGGGGCCAGACAGGTTGGGAAGACTTATATCTTGAAACAATTTGCAAAAGAACACTATGGACAATATATCTATGTCAACTTTGAAACAAACTTATCCATTGCCAAAGAATTTGACAATGATATTACCCCTATAAAAATTATCGGATTGTTGGAAATTGTCTTTGAACAAAAAATTCTCCCAGCTAAGACATTATTAATTTTCGATGAAATTCAGTCGTGCGAAAGGGCTATTACCTCGCTGAAATATTTTGCCGAGGATGCACCCGCTTATCACATTATTGCTGCCGGCAGTCTTTTGGGTGTGACAATTAACCGCGAGAAATACTCCTTCCCGGTAGGAAAAGTGACTATCCTGCGTATGTATCCTATGGATTTTGAGGAATTTTTACTAGCCCTCAATAAAACAGCCTTAATCCATATTATCAAAGAATCATTTATTTCTTTCTCGCCTTTGCCAAATGCCATTCATAGTGAAGCTTTAAGCCTGTTTCGAAAGTATTTAATCATAGGTGGTATGCCGGAAGTTGTCGCCGAATTTATTGAAAATAACAATACCCTGACAACTAGCGATATACAACAAAAAATACTTGATTCGTATACGGCCGATATGGCAAAATATGCAAAAGATAACGAAGTTGTAAAAATTAAAGCATGTTTTGATTCGATTATATCGCAGCTTGCCAAAGAGAATAAAAAGTTTCAATATAAAATCGCCCAACGCGGCGGTACTGCTTCGTATTTTGGTTTTGCCCTCGAGTGGTTGACTTCTGCAGGAATTGCGTTAAAATGCCAGCATATTTTCCATGGACTGATTCCTCCGGCAGCGTATATTGACCTTCCTAATTTCAAAATATATATGAACGATACTGGTTTGCTTATGCTTAAATCACAGGTACCGCAACAGTTGATTTTACTTGACGACCAAAAATCCATTGGTTTCAAGGGGGCAATAACAGAAAATTATATTGCCGCTGTACTCGTAGGAAAAGGTCGTTCTTTGTGGTATTGGACATCAGGCAATACTGCCGAAATAGATTTTGTAATAATAAATGAAACCGAAGTTATTCCGGTGGAAGTAAAATCCGGTACGCATATTAAATCACGTAGTCTGTCAGTTTATTGCAATAAATATAATCCGCCTTACTCCATAAGGTTTTCAGAAAAGAATTTCGGTTTCGAAAATAATATCAAATCCATACCGTTGTACGCAGCCTTTTGTTTATAACGGATGTTTGGACAAT
>JACQWN010000501.1 GCA_016209245.1 Bacteroidia bacterium | reverse complement strand
TATCCCTGTCAAATTCATAAAAACCGATTATTTCTTCAAATGAAACAGGGTGAATAAACGGGTGATTGGAGTTGGTATTATCCTGAAAGGGGTAAGTGTAAGCACGAAGCCGATAATAACTGATATGCTGAAGTTTATTTACAGCAAACGGGATGTTGTTGATAGTTAAACCGCGTTGAGATAACCGTGAAATCTGATCGGCTATGCTCAGAGGAATCTTAGAATATTGCATAGCTATAAAAAGTTAAAACTCGCCCAGGTGCGCATGCAAGCAGAGGCGTGGCGAGTCTAATTAGACGCAAAAATACACTTTTTTTCATTATTGCAAATTTTTTTACGGTTTTTTATGAAATTATGTTTTTTAACAGCCCTTCGGTTTCCTGCTGAATAGCCAATATATCTGCTGCTATTTCATCTAAAGCCCGTGGGGGCTGGTGCTTATAAAAGTATTTTGCAAAATTTATTTCGTAACCGATTTTTGTTTCTTTATCATCATACCATGCATCAGGTGCAAAAGGCAATACTTCCCTTTCAAAAAACTCCTGAATATCATCTTTCAACGGGATATTTTCAATGTCTTTCAGATTAGGGTCAGATTTAGGATTGCCTTTTTTATCGGTAATGATATTGCCCTGTTCGTCTTTTGCCGGGCGGTGGACAGTAATATGAGAATAACCAAATTCTGTATTGTTAAAAATCCGGCTGTATTCGTTTTCTTTAAAATCCAGGAAAATACGGGTGATTTCATTTACATGCTCTGCTGAAAATTCCACACGTTTTTTGCCAAGCGGCTTTCGCATTTTAAAATAAAATTTCTCGGATGTAACATTGAGCAGTTGAATTTTACCTTTTCGTTTTTCTTCTTTACGATTGTTTAAAACGAATATATATGTAGGGATACCCGTGTTATAAAATAAATCATTTGGTAAAGCGAGAATCACTTCGAGATAATCTTTTTCAATTAGGTATTTGCGAATTTCACTTTCGCCCTGACCTGCATCGCCTGTAAATAAAGCAGAGCCATTGTGAACCGATGCAATACGGCTGCCAAGTTCAGAATCTCTTTTCATTTTGCTGACCATATTCAGAACGAAAAGCAACTGACCGTCATTTACACGCGGAACGCCAACTTTAAAACGATGGTCTAAAATTTCTTTGCCTTTTTTATCGAGTATGGATTCCTGGTCAATCTTCCACGATTTACCATAGGGGGGATTAGTGAGCATGAAATCAAACTGCAGATTTGGGAAACCATCATTTGAAAGTGTTGAGCCGAAAGCGATTTTATCAGGGTCTTCATCTTTAATGAGCATATCTGCTTTGCAGATAGCGAATGTTTCAGGGTTTACTTCCTGACCATATAAATGAAATGTGGCTTTTGGATTTATTTCTTTTGCGAAATTTTCGGCTTCGGTGAGCATACCACCGCTACCACAAGCGGGGTCATAAATGAGGTAAGTCCCGTCTTTTATTTTATTTTTTATAGGTTCAAAAATCAGGTGTGTCATCAGTTTAATAATTTCCCTGGGCGTGAAATGTTCCCCGGCTTCTTCGTTGTTTTCTTCATTAAATTTTCGTATCAGTTCTTCAAAAACATAGCCCATGCCCAGATTACTCATACCTTCGTGAATGATTTCACCATCTTTATTTTTCACCGGATTGGGGCTAAGATTAATCTGTGATGAACAAAATTTCTCAACCAGTGGAAAAGTGATATTGCCTTCTTCCATTGTAGTTAATTGGTTGCGGAGCTTGAATTTGCTGATAATATCCTGAACATTGGAACTGAAACCATCAAGGTAATTTTCGAGGTTCTGTCGGATATTTGCGGGTTCGTTAAGTAATTTTTTAAATGTGTAAGGAGATGCATTATAAAATATATAACCGGATATTTTTTTAAATGGCGCCTGATTGTTAATCTTCAGCTTATTGAGTTTTTCGTGCATTTCCAGCACCTTGTCTTTGGTGGGTTCCAGTAATGCATCAAGACGCCTGAGAACAGTGAAAGGCAAAATAATATCCCGATACTTGCCGCGTGTGTAAACATCACGAAGGACATCATCGGCGATGCTCCAGATAAAATTTACAATCTGATTATGCTGTGTGTGGTTCATATTGTTAAAAAAAGAATACAAATATAAGAAAAAACTATATTTGTCGCCTAAAATAGTTATCGGAGCAGGCTCAACTTTAAACTTTAGACATTAAACTAATGAAATATAACAACTCTCAAACAAAAAAAAATCCTGTTATAGTAAAAAGTAAAAAACAAATTCCACAATATTTAGCTTTGGGTGTTATTATTCTTATTACCATAATAATTTTCTTTAATGCGAACATAATATAATACTGCATTTAATAAATACCATTCTGGTGTTTTTTTTATCCCGACTTTTATTCCGAAATGTAAATATTTCACTAATTATTTCTTTTCTTTTTACAGTTCATCCTATGCATACAGAATCAGTAGCATGGATTTCGGAACGTAAAGACGTATTATATTCACTTTTTTTTTATTATCGCTTATTTTTTATATATTATATGTAAATAAAAATTTTAAAATAAAGTATTTATCGCTGTCTTTTATATGTTTTGTTTTTTCAGTATTTTCAAAATCAATGGCGATAACGCTGCCAATGGTTTTGTTTCTGATTTACTTTTTTTATTCGAGGAAATTCAATATAAAAATGATTCTAGAAAAACTCCTCTTTATCCTGCTTTCATTAGTATTTATATATATAACATTGCAAAGTCAAAAAATAACTTATTCTGCTGATTTTACACCGCATTACCCGTTTTATTACAGATTATTTTTTGCCACTTATTCAACGCTTTTTTATATTTTTTCTGCAATTATTCCTGTTCATTTATCAGCGTTTCATCCTTTTCCCGTTACCGAAGCACAGAGCTTACCTGTTTACTATTATTTATCTCCTTTAATTATTATATTATTGCTCTGGCTCATATTCAGATTTTTTAAATCAGACAAAGTAATGCTGACAGGAATATTATTTTTTAT
>JACQWN010000156.1:2543-10470 GCA_016209245.1 Bacteroidia bacterium | reverse complement strand
TTATTCCCCAAAATACAACAAACGCAATTATCTCCGGCAGTTAGAAACTATTCTTTATACAATGGAATTTCATTAGTATCTGAAGTTATTAACAATTAAGACAGACATTTTTTTCTTCCTTTTTGATAAAATTCTATAAATAAGCCCCGGCAATATGTTTAATATTAAAATTCCTATACAAAATCTACACTTTTTTATAAAAGAGTATTGTTTTTTTAAAAAGTTTATTATTATTGCAAAATAAATGTTTTGAAATTTTATGTGTAACTTAATAATAAGGCATATATCTGATGATTAGAAAGAGCTTGTCCATAACGGTATTTATGGTATTTAATGTTTTCTGCGGTATCGCCCAGGAAACAAATACCAGCTCAATTCAAACTTCTTTCCCAGACTCATCAATAATAAGCGAAATACAATCAGACACAACCTTTTCCTCAGACTCTTCCTCAGTCCTGATAGATTCTATAGGTCCTATCGGAGGTGAAAATCTTGAAGAAACAGTTTCTTCAAAAATTAATAATATTAAATCTTTTTCAGATTTTTTCAATTCAGAAATATGGTATTCTCCCTGTTCAAATATTTTTTCTGATTGTGACATTGAGCATATTCATAACCGGAAATATGATTTCTACAACGTACAGGATACTTTTCCGCTTATACTTGGCGACACCATTGACTGCCGTTATTTTCATCCTGTAAACGGCAGGGTAACATCTGAATTTGGAGTCAGGCGATGGAGGTTTCATTATGGAATAGATCTCAAGCTTAACCGAAACGACCCTGTCAGATGCGCTTTCGATGGTTTTGTAAGAATTTCAAAATATAGCCGGACTTATGGTAATGTTATTGTTATAAGGCATGAAAATGGACTCGAAACTTTATATGGCCATTTATCAAAAAGATTGGTTAAGATTAATGATTATGTGAATGCCGGAGAAATTATCGGGCTTGGAGGAAATACCGGCCGTTCTTACGGTAATCATTTGCATTTAGAAACAAGATATTTTGATGAAGCAATAAATCCCAGAGATATTATAGATTTCGACTCCTATTGTCTTATTTCCGATACACTATATTTATGCAGAAATAATTTCAAATACAGGGATTTAATTACCGAACTTGAAAAAATCAGATTTCATACAGTCAGAAAAGGAGACACGCTTTCGCATATTGCTGTAAAATATGGCACTTCAGTTAGAACCTTATGCAGGCTTAACGGAATATCCCCGAAGAAAGTCCTTAGATTGGGAATGAAATTAAGAGTAAGATAAATTTTTTTGATCGCCCCTATTCTTTCTTTACTGATTTCCCCGCTATCAATAAACTTTTTTATACAGGTGTGTACTTTTTCGGCGGTATAGTCGGTAGTGCCTTTGATGTTGTGAGAAAATAATAAAATATCAACTCCGGCATTTATACATAATTTAATTGAGTTTTCAAAGCCGTAGTATTGTGAAATCGCTTTCATCTGCATATCATCGGAGAAAACAACTCCATTAAAACCAAGGCTGTCGCGCAATATGTTTCGAATTATTTTTGATGAAAGTGTTCCGGGCAGACTATCATTATCTAATGAAGCATTTATAATATGGGCAGTCATAATCGCCTCGCATAATCCGGAATCAATTAAGGCATTATATGGCCTTAATTCAACAGGGCTCCACGTAGTCGTAACATCAACCATATTATGGTGAGAATCGCTTGTAGCACTTCCGTGACCAGGAAAATGCTTCAATGTTGATATAACTCCATATTTCTGATGAGACCGGATGAATTGAGCGGCATGCTTAATGACAATATCGGGATTTTCAGAAAAACACCTGCCGGATTTTGTAATAAAATTATCGGTAAGCGCAATATCAACAACAGGTGCAAAATTCACATTTATACCGAGGCATGACAAGGTATAAGCTATAGTGTCGGCATAAAACCTGGTAGTATCCAGATTATCTGTTTTGCCTAAATATCTCGCAGTAACCGATTGAGGAAAACCATAAACAGGTTTAAGACGGTTGACAATCCCCCCTTCCTGATCTATACATACAAATAAAGGTATCTTTGAATAATACCGTAAATCGCTGACAAGCTTTTTCAGATTCTTATAAGAATCTTGTTTATTAATATTCTTTTCAAACAAAATTACTCCGCCTACTGTTCCGTTTTTTAATGCCCTGATGATATTATCCGATGAATCAACCGAAGTGCCGTCAACGCCGACAAGAATCATTTGTCCGAGCATTTCATCTAATGTATATGCAGGAATTTTTTCAGGAATTGGGGGTAATATTCCTAATTCCCGCAGGATTCTTTCTTTTATTTTAAAGAGAGAGTAAACATTCTTTTTATTTTTAATTATGGTTTCACAAGTAAGCACAAAAAAATATAGTTTACCTTCCTTTTCAATATATCCCGATTCAATTCCTGCAAAATGATTAACTCCGGGTACAGGAAAAAAATCCACAAAAATTAAAGATTTAATACCTGAAGAATCGCAAGTAGTATATATCTTTTTAACAAGCTCATGTGAATTTTCAGAAAATGCAAGACTGTCGCCCTGAAGGCGACGGAAAAAATCAATATGCTCTTCCGGAGGGAGCAATAATTTTCCATCATAAGCAATACTGAAAGGACTGCCGGAATGTTTTTGATTACCAAAATGATTTTTTTTGAGAATTTTCTTAATCCTCCTGTTATGCAATTCAATTGCCAGATTTCTGAAAAATATTCGCGGTGGTCTTTCAACGGTTGACTTCAATGTCATGTCTTTGTAAATTGTGTCGCTGTTTTTATATAAATCAGGATCTAATTTTGTATTTTCATCTTTTAAAATACCTTTGTCTAAAGCGGCAAGGGCAAGCAAAATATTAAACATTTCACCGGGAGGTAAGCCGGTGCTATACAACAAAGGATTATACCGTATGTATTTATTTGCCGAGACATCGAAGAAAACAAAGGACCCTTCAACCTGCTGCTCGGCAAAATATTTTGAAAAATCTTTATACTCATCATGTACCTGGCAGAATAACTGAAAATTTGTATATAGTACAAAAACTATGAAAAAGAGAATTTTTTTTATAAATATTATTTCTGATGTATTCATTTTTCCCATTTGCAGTAATATATTTCGTTCATACGATTACCTTGCATTTCAGTTCTTGGTTTAGCTCTAATTCGTTTAGAACCTTGAAATACTTTGTTGCAAATATAATTTAAAAAGTTCGGATAGTTATGAAAAAAAATGTAAAAAAATTTGGAATAAATATATATATTCGTATATTTGCACCATAATTTTATGACTTTATAAGTCAAAATTAAACACACCGTAAGGTGGGATTATACTAGGTTTAAAAACCTGATTATACCGAAGCCACTAATTTTAGTGGCTTCTATTTTTTAAACCAAAATTAAAAAATATGAAAAGAACAGTTATTTGAAAGATTTTAGCTAGTCTCTTTCAAAATGGAATAATATTATTTGTTATGAATACAAGAATAATTTTCGATTTTCTTTCTGCTTTGCAGAATAATAATAACAAAGATTGGTTTCACGCCAATAAAGATAAATACAATCTGGCAAGATATGAATTTGAAAAATTAGTAGAGACGATTATACCTGAGATAATCTCCTTTGATAAAAGAATTGGAATTATCCATACAAAAGATTGTATGTTTCGCATATACCGGGATGTTCGTTTTTCGGCTGATAAGCGTCCTTATAAAACAAATTTCGGCGCTTATATTGTTAAAGGTGGAAAAAAGAGCAACTATGCCGGGTATTACATCCATTTTGAACCGGAAAGCTCATTTCTTGGCGGAGGGATTTATTGTCCTCCTCCTGAAAACCTGAAAGTTGTCAGGGAAGCCATTTATTATGAAACTGAAGCTTTCAAAAAGATTATCAATGATAAAAGATTCAAAACATACTTCGGGTCAATCTCCGGAGATAAGCTGAAAAATCCTCCGCATGGCTATGACAAAAATTTTGCAGATATTGAGTTGCTAAAATTTAAGGATTATACTATCCTGCATGATATATCCGATAATCTTGCGAATGATAAAAAAGGAATTAATAAAATTATTACTATATTTAAAGCAATGTTGGGTTTTAATAATTTTATTAATGAAGCTATTGAAAATAGATAATATTGTCAAAGACTATAACATTTAAGGCATTTGCTTTGATAACTTAAAAAAATTATTAAAAAAATTATCTTTGCGTCTTTGCACCTTCGCGGTAAAAAATAAAAACCTTATTATATGCATAAATCTCCCTTCAAATTTCTCGACAGTTACACCAAAGACGACCGCGACATCTTCTTTGGACGTGATAACGAAACCGAAGACCTCTACCGCAAAATCTTTGAAAGCAAAATGTTGCTTGTTTACGGCGTCAGCGGCACGGGCAAGACCTCGCTCATAAATTGCGGGCTGGCAAATAAATTTAGCGACAGCGACTGGCTGCCGGTAAATATTCGCAGGGGAGCGAATATTAACGAGAGTTTGACCCGCAAGGTCACCTCGCTAAAAACGGAGCTGTTAAAGAACGGCAGCAACTCCGATTCCACTGACCCGCAAGGTCATCTCACCAAAGGCAATGCCATTAGAAAAGGTAGTGACTCCGAATACGGCGACCTTGCGGGTCAGTTACACGACCTCTACCTCGACCACTTCAAACCCATCTACCTCATCTTCGACCAGCTTGAGGAACTCTTCATCTTCGGCAGCAAGCCCGAAAGGGACGAGTTCGTACAAGCAATTAAAGCAATCGTTGAATCGGAGGTCAACTGCCGGTTCATTTTCGTGATACGCGAAGAATATCTTGCCGGCGTCACCGAATTTGAAGCTGAAATACCTGCTATTCTTCAAAACCGCATCCGCATCGAAAAAATGAGCCGCAGCAATGCCAAGCAGGCAATCGAAGGTCCCTGCAAAGTAGCAAGCATAGCTGTTGAGGAGGGCTTTGCCGATGCGCTGTTGGATAAGCTCAGCCCGGGCAGCGCAGATGTCGAGCTAACTTACCTCCAGGTATTTTTAGATAAAATTTATCGTATAGCTGACCCGCAAGGTCACCTCGCTAAAAGCACTGCCATTAATAAAGGCAGTAGCTCCGATTATGATGACCTTGCGGGTCAGCCAAGTAGTGGCGCCGAATATGGCGACCCTTCGACACCGCTCAGGACAAGCCTTGCGGGTCAGTCCTCGTTCACCCTCTCCCTCCTCGCCCAATTAGGCGAAGTCCGCGACCTCCTCGGCGCCTTCCTCGAAGAACAGGTCTCCCAACTCGACGACCCCGACACCGGCCTCACCATGCTCAAAGCCTTCGTCTCAACCAAAGGCACCAAACGCCAGGTAACCGAAGAAGATATAAACGACTTTGCTAAAACCATTGGCCGCAACCTCGACCCGCAAGGTCACCTTACCAAAGGCAATGCCATTAGAAAAGGCAGTGACTCCGAATACGGCGACCTTGCGGGTCGAGGTTCTATACTTAACGAGTACCTCCAAAAATTTGTCGCCATTCGCCTGCTGCGCGACAAAGACGAAAACGGACGGTACGAACTACGCCACGATGCATTAGCGGCAAAGATTTATGAAAAAATAACGCTGGTGGAGAAGGAATTGATGGAGGTGAGGCAGTTTGTAGAGAATGCCTATGAAACTTACCTGAAACGCCGCGTTTTTCTTAGCCGGGCAGACCTGAACTATTTTGCGCCATATCGGGATAAGATTATTTTAAAACAGGAAATCAGCGAATTTGTCGAAAGGAGCGGCAAGGAGATACAAAAGAAGCTGAGGCGTAAGCTGGCAATAGCTATTGTTTCGGTGTGTGTTTTACTAGCGATTTTTGCGGGATTTACGGTTTGGGCAATGAGAGAAAGAAGTATAGCAGAAACTGAAAAACAAAAATCAAAAGCATTATATTATAATTTATTATCTAAAGAAATTGTTAACACAAATCCGGTCAAAGCATTAGGTATAGCCGAATATGCATTCTCTTTAGATACTAGTAATTCAGATATTTATGATAATATTCTGAGAATATATTACGATCATAATATCAACAAACCAATTCATATTAACGGTTTTTTCTCTTCAATTTCCACTGATGAACGATTTTTTCTAGTGGTTAATTCAACTGAAAGTTCAATGATGTTTGGTGAAAATTTTATTGAAATTTATTCAATTCAGGGTGAATTTTTAAAAAAAATAGTTTACAATGCGCCTATACGAAGTGCTAACTTTTCAAAAGACAATAAATTAATAATTTCAACGTCGTATGATGGCACAGCTCAAATATGGAATGAAAGCGGAGAATTGATTAAAAAACTGGAAGGTCATCGTTCTGTTGTGACTTCCTGTGATATCTCACAAAATAATGATTTAATTCTGACAGGATCTCGTGATAGTACTGCGCGTTTATGGAGTATTGATGGAAAACTCCTAAGAATCTTAAAGGGTCATTCAAATACGATTCAAATCGTACACTTTTCTCCTGACGGGGAACAAATTTTGACAGGATCAGATGATTCTTCTGTCCGACTTTGGAGTTTAGAGGGTAATTTATTGAAAATATTAGAAGGTCATAAAGGACGCATAACTACAGCCTGTTATTCAAATGATGGAAGGTATATTTTAACCACCTCCAGCGAAAAAGCCTGTTTATGGAATATTGAAGGCAAAAAATTAAATGACTACATAGGAACTGGTAATATAACCGCTGGTTGTTTCAGTGCTGATGGCAGTTCAATTTTTTTAGGTTTTAATGATGGAAGAATTGTTCAGCAGGATTATTATGGAAACAATCTAAATATGTTTGATAAACAAGAATATGAAATTTGTCATATTTATCATTTTTTAAATAAAGATAGAATGTTGTCTGTAAGCAATGAAAAAATAATTCGCATATGGAATTTTGATGGTTGTTGTTTACGATTAATTAGCAAACCAAATGATTCAATTTTATCAACAGCAATTTCACCTGATGGGAAGAATATACTATTAGGTTTTTCTAATCATATTGCATGCACTTACGATTTAGAAGGAAATGTAAAATCCCGATTAATTGGCCATGCAGCAGGGGTTAACAAATCAGAATACTCTAAAAACGGAAAGTACATAGTTACCGCGTCATCGGATTTAAACATTAAATTATGGAATTCAGAAGGTGCTGAATTACAATCATATAATGGACACAAAAGTGGAATAACCTCTCTTTGTTTTTCTCCCGATTGTCATCAATTATTATCGGCTTCACTGGACAGCACCTGTCGTTTATGGGATATGAATGGCAACTTAGTAAAAATTTTTAAACATCCGATAAGTTTATATTATGCAAATTTCTCACCTGATGGAAGAAACATAGTAACATATTCACAGGATGTTATAGGCAGGTTGTGGGATTTAAATGGTAATTTACTTAAATTTTTTACCGGTAAGAATATTAGAGTTGCAAAGGGAGTTTATGTTCAAACAGGAATAGATTTTATTACCTATTCTAATAATGGTCAGTATATTATTATAAATACGGGTGGTCAATTGAAACTGTTAGATAATTCTGGAAGTGAAATACTTAAGTTCAGAGAAAATGCGTCACATCACATTGCCTGTTTTTCTCCTGATGATAAATATATCTTAATCGGAACAGCTAAAAGATCCGCAAGCCTTTGGAACTTAGAAGGTAATAAAATACTTACTTTATCAAAATTTGACAAAGATTTCGTTCAGGATATATGTTTTTCTTCTGATGGTAAATATTTTATTACACAAACTAAAAAGACAATAAGTTTATGGGATTTAGAAGGTCATCTTTTGCAGATAATTAAAATGCAGGAATCATGGAATAATTTAGTAAGGTTTTCTCCGGATGGTAAGGATCTTATTGTCAGGGAAGGATATAATTCAATCAAAATTTATGATATCAAAAC
>JACQWN010000156.1:0-2496 GCA_016209245.1 Bacteroidia bacterium | reverse complement strand
TGATGTTTTAAATATTACAGAGGTGAGCGAATTAGAAAATGCAGGCTCGTATTATTCAAACAAATTAACTGATGTAGCAGATAAAATCGATAAGGAAGAATGTGCTAATAAAATTTTTAGGATATATGAAAGAATAATTGAATTAATATCTGATACAGATTTAGTTAATAAAAATAGAATTTCAGAAAAATGTGGAAGTTATTCATATACTCTCATTCAAAATGAACTGTTTGATATTTCTTTACAATTTGCACAGTTTTCAATAAAAATTAATCCTGATATTAAAATAACGTATTCAAATTTACCTCTGTGCTATATATTTAATAATCAATGGCAAAAAGCAAAACAAATCTATCTCGAAAGGAAAGATATACATTATAATGAAGAACAAACTTTTAGAGAAATATTCTTAGAGGATATTGATAATTTGGAAAATGAATGCATTACCCACCCCGACTTCTCCAAAGTCCGTGAACTGCTCAAAGAAGAGAAGACAAATGCAGATAGTTTAAAATAATACAGTAATTATATGACAACAGGGGAATTACAACTTATTATTGAGAAAGGCGAAGGATACAAAACCGAGTTTAAGGAATCCTTTCATTCCGGACTAAGCAAAGAAATGGTGGCCTTTGCAAATGCATCCGGCGGTATGATACTGCTTGGTGTGAAGGATAACGGGAAGATTACCGGTGTCGCCATAACCAATGAACTGAAATCAAAAATACAGGATTTAGCTAATAATTGCGACCCTGCTATCACAATTAGCTTTACAGAATTCAATAATATACTGATAATTGAAATAATGGAGGGGATGGATAAGCCCTACCAATGCTCTGATGGCTTTTTCCTTAGAGTCGGACCTAATTCTCAGAAAATGAGAAGAAATCAGATTATTGAATTTATACGAAGCGAAGGGAAAGTCAGGTTTGAAGAAATGAGTACCCCAAAATTCAACTTTTCCGAACATTACGATCCGGCTAAACTGCGACAATTTCTGAATCTGTCAGGATTGAAAAGGAATCTGGATGATCTCTCAATATTGAAAAATCTGGATGTTGTTACATTATCTGCTACCGGAAACTACGAGCTAAATAATACCGGAGTTTTGTTTTTTGCAAAAAATCTTGACCGGATTTATGAGCATACTGCCATTACCTGTGCATTGTATAAAGGAAATAAACGCATTGAAATTCTAAACCGAAAAGACTTTAATGAGGACATCATTGCCAATATTGAAGATGCTATGCATTTTGTTACCAAAGAGCTAAAAGTCAGGTATGAAATGACTGGTAAAGCGCAACGTAAAGAGATTTATGAGATTCCTCTTGATGCTATTCGTGAGGCAATTGTGAACGCTGTTTCCCATCGTGATTATTTTCAAAAAGGCGCACATACGGTTGTTGAAATATTTGATGATCGCATTGAAGTCACAAATCCCGGAGGACTGGTAAAAGGCATGGAAATGAAAGACTTCGGAAAAGTTGCCTACAGAAGAAATCCTCTGATTGCCTCATTGTTATACCGTGCCGGATATGTTGAGAATATGGGAACCGGCATCAACAAAATAAAAGAGTTGATGCTTGAAGCTAAACTGGCGGAACCGGATTTTGAGTTCGGTAACTTTTTTAAAGTAATCTTCAAACGTATATATGATGGCAATAATGGCACTCTAAATGATGCTGTAAATGATACTGTAAATGACGCTGTAAATGACGCTGTGAATGACGCTGTAAATGACGCTGTAAATGACGCTGTAAATGACGCTGTAAATGATGCTGTAAATGATGCTGTAAATGATGCTGTAAATGATGCTGTAAATGATGCTGTAAAAAGAAGATTAGTTAAAGAGATTATTTACATGAATGATAATCAAGGAATAAGATTGCCGACAATTATTTCTTTGTTTAATGTTGAGCGAGCAACTGCTCAGCGAGATATGAAGTTACTGAAAGAAGAGGGGTACGTAGATTTTGTTGGATCCCCGAAAACAGGAAAATATGTCCTTACAAGTGAAATGTTAAAGAAAATCAAAATAGCAAAAACAAAGGACCATGAATAAATCACCTTTCAAATTCTTAGATTCTTTCACCAAAGACGACCGCGACATCTTCTTTGGTCGCGACAACGAAACCGAAGACCTCTACCGCAAAGTCTTTGAGAGCAAAATGTTGCTTGTCTATGGCGTTAGCGGCACGGGCAAGACCTCGCTCATAAATTGCGGGCTGGCAAATAAATTCAGCGACAGCGACTGGCTGCCGGTAAATATTCGCAGGGGAGCGAATATCAACGAAAGCCTTTTGAGGGCAGTCGGCAGTCGGCAGTCAGCAGTCCACAGTCGGCAGTCGGCAACCGTGAAGCTCCTGCCCCCTGCCTCCTGCTTCCTGCCGCTTTAAAAAACCTTTACTTAGATCACTTCAAACCCATCTACCTCATCTTCGACCAGCTTGAGGAACTCTTCATCTTCGGCAGCAAGCCCGAAAGGGACGAGTTCGT
>JACQWN010000500.1 GCA_016209245.1 Bacteroidia bacterium | reverse complement strand
TTAAAAACCTGTCAGAGTGCGAAGCGCCTGACAGAGTTTTTATAATAAAAAAAATTCTTTGACATATTGATTCTGAGGTTCTTTCATACAAGTTGTCGAACCCCCGATGTTTTTATATGATTACAGACCGACGACTTTATAAAAAAAAATTCAGGAAAAATCGTTTGAAATATGCAAAAAATCGTTTATTTTTACAGCAATTTTAACGGCTTTTAATCGCACCATAGTGGAATTGAAATGTATAAGGTGACTCATAGCTGAACAATTCAAATTTACTTTTAATCGCACCATAGTGGAATTGAAATCAAAATATTTTTGCTTATATCGAAAGATGTCTGAATCTTTTAATCGCACCATAGTGGAATTGAAATGTAGCAGGAAGATACAGTGATACAGACGTGATTACCTCTTTTAATCGCACCATAGTGGAATTGAAATCAGGCAATCAAATAAACATCATTGCTGAACGGATGTCTTTTAATCGCACCATAGTGGAATTGAAATAGATGTATTTGTAGCGCTTTCATATTTCCTGTTTGCTTTTAATCGCACCATAGTGGAATTGAAATGTGTAGGGGAATTCACAATCGAACGATTTTAAATCGCTTTTAATCGCACCATAGTGGAATTGAAATTTACCGTAAATTATGAACATGGTGATAAAAAGGGCACTTTTAATCGCACCATAGTGGAATTGAAATGGGGTAGTTTGACAAGTGGATATGATAATTTATTCGCTTTTAATCGCACCATAGTGGAATTGAAATTAAGTTTCTTTGCAATCCATACATTGAAACGACAATCTTTTAATCGCACCATAGTGGAATTGAAATTTTATGCTATTGATTTTGCAAAAATTTTATGGTTTGCTTTTAATCGCACCATAGTGGAATTGAAATGTGCTGATGGACACAGGGCGGCGCCAAGAACAGGTTACTTTTAATCGCACCATAGTGGAATTGAAATCTGCTCATTTTTTCAGATGCCGGTTCAAATATCGCCTGATGGTCTGCCAGATTATTACCCGAAAGTTTAGAGTCCTGTCAGGTTATTAAGCGATATTTGTTGATATTTAGATTAAAATTATTTTTGCAAACCTGATTTCTTTGGGTATAACTAGTTTTTATGAATTTTGACGATAATATAAATTCACCGCAACTTTCTGTGTTCAGAGCCTCGGCAGGTTCAGGAAAAACCTACCGCCTGACAATGGAATACCTTAATCTTATTTTCGAAAATCCTTATAATTACAAGCATATTCTTGCCGTAACCTTTACCAATAAAGCTACCGGTGAAATGAAAAGCAGAATTTTACTTGAGCTTTACCTGCTTTCCGTTACAAAAGATTCAAATTATCGCAATTATTTATGTGAAAAGTTTAACCTTTCACAAGAAAAAGTGCAGGAAAGAGCCAATAGAATACTCAATCTGATTTTACATGATTATTCAAGGTTCTCTGTATTTACAATTGACAGCTTTTACCAGACTATATTGCGGGCTTTTGTTAAAGAAATAGGGTTACAAGCCGGTTTCAATCTCGAGCTTGATACTGCAAAAATACTGGATAAAGTAATTGACAGGGTATTTTTAGACATTTCTGCTAATGATATATTACGAAACTGGCTGGTTCGGTTTACAGAGGACAAAATTCACAGCGGAAAAAGCTGGAATCTCAAATCCGATATGTTTGATTTCGGACAGGAAATTTTCAAGGAAAAATTTCAGTTGTTCGACAAAGAACTGCACGAGAAATTAGCCGGTAAAGATTTCATCGCTCAGTATTTATCATCATTGAATGGAGTAATCAGCTATTTCGAAAATCGTATGCAGCAAATCGGTACCGAGGCGCTTGAAATTATGAACAAAGAAAATCTTGCAATCGAAGATTTTATTTATGGGAAAGCAGGTATTGCCGGTTATTTCAAAAAACTTACAGAAAAAAGCGACTTCGAACCCACAGTAAGACCACGGGCTGGCCTAAACAACCCGGAAGCATGGCATAAAAAATCCGATGTAAATGCAGAAAAAATAACTAATGCTTTTAATAACGGATTGAATCGCTTATTGGGCATGGCAATTGATTTTTATGATAATGAACATTGTAAATACAATACCGGCTTACATATTGCAAATTTTATTTATTTATTGGGTATTTGCACTGATATTACGGCAAAACTGCGTGAGTATATCGCTGAAAAAAATATTTTCCTCATTTCAGATACAAACCGTTTTTTATATGAAATTATAAAAAATAACAATGCACCATTTATTTATGAAAAAACAGGTAATATTTATAAATATTTCATGATTGATGAATTTCAGGATACATCGGCAATGCAATGGAATAATTTTAAGCCGTTGCTTAATGAAAGCTTAGCATCCGGCAATCGGAACCTTGTTGTTGGCGATGTCAAGCAGTCAATTTACAGATGGCGGAACAGCGATTGGAATCTTCTTGCCGAACAGATAAACAGCGATTTCGCCGAGACGATTGTTAAAACCGAAAACTTAAAATATAACTGGAGAAGCAAAAAGAATATTATTGATTTCAACAATGCCGTATTCCAATATGCACCTGAAATCTTAAAAAAACTTTTTGTTTCTCAGCTTACCCAAGCTCAAAGCTCATTACAATATTTATCAGATATTCCTGAAAAAATTACTAATGCTTACCGGGATACTTTACAATTATTACCGGATAATAACAGGCAGGGCGGCTATGTTAATATCAGATTTCTGAAAAATCATGATAAAGCATGGACTGCAGAAGTTCTTGAACAATTACCCAAGATTATAGAACAATTGCAACAGAAACAATATAAATTAAATGATATAGCGATATTAGTCAGAACCCAAAAACAGGGAGTGGACGTTGCACGGTATATGCTTGAATATAAAAATAGCGAAAAAGTTATACCCGGCTGTAAATATGATGTTATTTCCGATGAAGCATTATATCTTGGAAGCTCACCTGCTATACGGCTGCTTCTGTTTTCACTTAATTATTTAAACGACCCGCATAATAAAATTAATATTGCAGCTTTAATTAATGAATATCATCGCCATAGCTTAAATAAAGCTGAAATTGACAAGCCCCTGTTCGTGCCCGGCTTAGTCGAGTGCGCCCCCCTGTTCGCGCCCGACCCACTGTTCGCGCTCGACTTAGTCGAGTGCGATTTAGGTGCTCGTCTGAAGACGAGCACCAACCATGGCCCATTACCATCCGATATGAAAAAAACATTTGAAGAGCTTAAATTATTACCTTTTTATGAACAGGTTGAAATGTTAATCGCCTTTTTTGAGCTGAATAATATTCCATCTGAATTTCCATATTTACAAGCATTTCAGGATATTATTCTGAAGCTTTCAAAAAATAATCCTGTTGATTTGAAAACTTTTCTTGATTGGTGGGAAGATGAAGGAAATCAGCATACAATCAGCATTTCCAACGACCAGGATGCGGTCAGAATACTCACCATTCATAAGGCGAAAGGACTTGAATTTAGAATCGTGATAGTTCCGTTTTGTAACTGGGAGCTTGAACATAGCGGTAAATTTTCGAATATATTATGGTGCAACCCTTACCAAGAACCTTTCAAGACACTCGGGCTTGTACCTGTAAAATATTCATCATCTCTTGCCAGTACACATTTTTTCAAAGAATATTATACTGAAAAAATGCAATCGTATGTTGACAATCTTAATTTGTTATACGTTGCTTTTACACGGGCCAAGGAAATGCTCTATGCTTTTTGTCCGGCTCCCAAAAAAGACACAGATGCAATCAAAGCTGTTTCCGATGTTCTGTATAATATTCTTTCAGTAGAATGCACTGTTGATTCCGCTCAGAATATTATTTCATTGCATAAATCCTGGAGTTCACAGGATTTAATATTTGAATTGGGCAATATAAGCCTCAGGTCCGAGGCAGAAAAAAAATCTGAAATTTCTGAATTTAACCCTGATTTTTACCCGGCCGGTATTCCTAAAATTCAGCAAAAGCATAAAGAAGCCGGCAGGGAATTTTTTATTGCGACACATGCTGAGCTTCAGGAGCGGATTAATTATGGCACGTTGTTGCACAATATATTTGAAAATATTCATATACCTGCCGATGCTGAAAAAGCCGTCAAAAAAGCAGTTTATGAAGGGAGAATTACTTCAGGTGAAGAAAGCATGATTCTGCAAAAAATCAGAGCTTATTTATCCCAACCGCAGCCGGTCGGATGGTTTTCTGAAAAAAAGCAGGTAAAAACCGAAGCGGCTATTTTGCTCGAAAATGGTACGACACAACGGCCCGACAGAGTTATTATCGAGGGTAACAAAGCTACAGTAATTGACTATAAGTTTGCTACTGCTGAAAGTAATAAGCACAAAGAACAAGTTAAAGAGTATATTGAATATTTGAATAAAATGGGGTATGCTGATGTTGAAGGATATGTTTGGTATCCTGATTTGGGAAGAGTAATAAAAGTTTAAATTAACTATAATTTTAGTCTGTTTTTAATTTATAATTGTTTTAGTTCTAAAAAATAATTACCTTTGTGAAGTTAAAAATAATTACTATTTATTGTAAAATCAATAAATTATGAACTTACAATATATTTCAGATAATAAAGGAAAAACAACGGGTGTTTTTATTCCCATACAAGAATGGGAAAGCCTCAAAACCAAGTATAAAGTATTAGAAGTTGAAGATACCGGCGAGCAATCTAAAGAAGAGATACTACAAGGTTTAAAACAGGCTGTGGAAGAAATGAATCTGGTTAAACAAGGTAAATTAAAAGCTCGTCCTGCAAAAGATTTATTAAATGAACTATAAAGTAAAAACAATCCCATATTTTGACAGGCAGGCTAAACGACTGACCTGTAAATTTGCATCTTTTAAAAAAGAATTAGCAGAACTTTTTTGTTCTTTAGAAACCGACCCTACCCAAGGCACAGCATTGGGCAATGATTGTTATAAAATACGTGTTGCAATAAAATCAAAAGGCAAAGGTAAATCTGGCGGTGCAAGGGCTGTTACCCATGTGATTGCAGTTAAAGAAGATGTTTACATGCTTACCGTTTTTGATAAATCCGAAAAGGGAAATATTTCTGACAAAGAACTTCAGAAATTTTTGAAAATGATTATATGAAAAAACGCTTTTTATCGCCTTCATGCCACAATATATATTCTTTCATTTTATACCGAATTTTTTTTATCACTTCTTGCATTCCTGATGCTTGTGTTCAGCTCAAAACCGAGCAGCAACGCCCATGAGTTGAAGTATAACCAAAGCAGAAGAACGATAAGAGTTCCGAGTGAACCATATAATTTATTATATTGTCCGAAATTGTTCACATAAAAAGAAAAACCGAGCGATGTTATTATAATCAGTAAAGAAGCAAGACTTGCGCCGGCAGATATGAATCGCCATTTTGATTTTTTTGCCGGTGCAAGATAATACAGGATAGAAAGAGCAAAAAAGAACAGGGCAAGAATGACTAACCATTGCCCGATTGTGAGAAGGTAATATGTGATATTCTTTTCAAGTAAATGAATATTTATAAGATAATCAAGAATAATATTCCCGAAAGTAATTAATGCTATAGCAGCAGTAACCAGGATGAAGAGAATAACAACAATGACTAATGATATTAATCGTTGGTTCCACCAATTTCTTGTTTCAATAGTCAGATATGTAGCATTGAAAGCGCCTATCATTGCATTAATGCCATTTGTCGAGAAGTATAAAGCTGCAAGAAAACCAATTGATAACAACCCGCTTCGTGGTTGCATAATAATATCGGTAATAGCGCCTTCGACAGCATAAAATACTTTTTGAGGCATTATATTTTTAAGAATAGTCAGCAGCTCGAACTGGAAATTTTCTATGGGAATGTAAGGTATAAGTGTAAACAAAAAAATTATTGCAGGGAATATAGCAAGAAAAAGATTGAAGGCGACAGAAGAAGCGCGGGTAGCGACCGATCCTTTCATGATTGCTTTTATAAAAAAAGAACCTACATCAAATAATGGAACCCTGTCAAAACCGGGCAGTGTTAGTTTTTTAGCAAGTTTTACAACCTTGTTTAAAGTGTTGTTAAAATATCTGAATTGCATAATA
>JACQWN010000155.1 GCA_016209245.1 Bacteroidia bacterium | reverse complement strand
TTGCCAATATGGTTGAAAGCGTTTTTATCCAGGCAGGAGCCAAAGTTACACATTCCGACGGCTATCCCGGCTGGACGCCTAATCCAAATTCCGAAATACTGAAAATAGCCGTTGACTCTTATGAAAAACTTTACGGGACCAAGCCGTTGGTTAAAGCAATCCATGCCGGTCTGGAATGTGGTTTATTCCTTGAGAAATATCCCGGTCTGGATATGATTTCAATTGGACCGACGCTAAGAGGAGTACATTCACCCGACGAAAGGTTAGAAATAAAATCGGTTGAGAAATTCTGGAAGCATCTCGTGGATATTTTGGAGAATGTTCCAATGTATACCGGTTCATAATAAATTTATGGTGGTTATGTCGTGGGTAAAATGAATATTCGATTTTACCCGTTGGTAATCGGGTACAACAAAGCATGAAAAGCAAAGGTGAAATATTACTTTATCAGACCGAAGACGGCAAAACAAAAATTGATGTCAGGTTAAAGAATGAAACTGTATGGATTACTCAGGCTCAGATGGCAGAGTTGTTTCAACGAGACCGTAGTGTTATCACCAAACATATCAACAATGTTTTTGAGGAAAGAGAACTGGACGAAAAAAGCAATGTGCAAAATTTGCACATTGCAAATTCTGATAAACCGGTGAAATTTTTCAGTCTCGATGTCATTATTTCAGTAGGTTACAGAGTAAAATCGCATCGTGGCACACAATTTAAAAGCGTTGGAAAATATTGACAATGAAAAAAAAATGCTCAAAAAAAAATAAAAAGTAAACTACGGAAATGCGAACTGACAATCATCCCAGATATCTTATACTACTTCGTATTTTCCTGCTAATACTTTTATTTTTTAAATATTATACATTTCTTGCACAAATTGACATTGGCGTACGGGGCGGTTTGAATTTAAGCTCTTATATCGGCAGTGATATTGAGGGTTCGAACAGCATTTTTGCATACCATGCAGGAATATATTCTATGCTATATACAGTCGAAGCCTGCTATTGGCAACCGGAAGCATTATTTTCTGTCAAAGGCAGCAGATACGACGACGATTTTGTTGATGTGGTTCAGAAGTTATATTATATTGATATTCCTGTAACATATCATTATACAAATGAAAATGGAAATGGAATATTGCTTGGCCCGCAATTTTCTACATTATTAAAAGCCACTAATGAAATCAGGTATGGCGATGCTAATGCCAATATACCTATTATTAAAATTTATGAACTTGATGCTTTCAGGAAAATAGATGTGGGTATCATTGCCGGATTTGTAATTAATCTCGAGGATGTATTTAATATCGAAGGACGCGTAGGGCTTTGAGTGCTAAATTTCGTTGATAAAAAAAAATTTGTTAATGAAGAAATTTCAGGACGTATTCTAAATATTCAATTGTCGGTTGGACTTAATACGAAGAGGCATGGCGGAGAATAATACAAAAAGTAAAGACAAAGAATTCTTTGTCTTTACTTTTTGTATTTCATAATAATGTTCCTTCCCGGATTAAAATACCCATGATATAAATATGGAAATTCATCTTTTATTTTACTGATAAGATTTCTGATACCAATACCTTGTTTTTTATCAGTATATCCAAGATGTGAAATGTACCAATCTGGGTCAATATTAAAATTCCGCCATTGGAGCATATTTATTTTATATTTTTTTATAATATTCCTCAATGCCTTATATTCATCAGGTTCATCGGTAAGTCCCGGAAATACAAAATAGTTCAATGATACCCAACAGTTGAATTGGCGTGCAATTTGAATTGACTGCAGCACATCGTTGAACGAATATTTTTTTGGTTTATAATATAAATCATAAAATTTTTTTCTTGCGCTGTTCAAGCTTACTCTGATGCTGTCAAGTCCGGATTTACAAAGTCGTTCAATTGCATGAGGCATGCTGGCATTGGTGTTAAGATTAATGATGCCCTTTGTTGTATGTTTACGGATTTCAATAATTGCCTGCATGATTACCCCCCAAGCAAGCAACGGTTCGCCTTCACAACCTTGTCCGAAACTAACAATAGGGTTTGGAGCATTTTCAAGATGTGGAATTGCAATTTCAGCTATTTCTTCAGGTGTAGGAATAAAGGCAATACGGTTTTGAGTGGCTGAAATATTATGCTTTTTCGGCTGATATGAAATACAGCCCAGGCATTGTGAATTGCATCGGGGAGAAGTTGGAAACGGTGCTTCCCACCGGAAAAGAAAATAGTTGCGGGCAGCCGGACAATAATATACCGTTGCACAATGAGCAATATGTTGCAATAAACGGTTTTCAGGAAATTTTTTAATTAATTTTGATACACCTTGTTCAACAAGCTTTTGATTAAACTGATTACAATCCTGGCGTATATCAGGGTCAATACGGAGTGCAGTTGTATAGAATTTATTTTTTAACCATCCAATAGCTGTATATGCAAACAGGGGCAGGAGAGGAGCATTTTTTTTATTTTTCCATGCTGCAAAATATAATTGTGAATATGCTGGAGTTACAAATGCAGCAACGGCAAAACCTTTATTGCATGGTCTGAAATTTTTAGTAACTGTATCGTATCCTATAGGAACTCGACCTGGAAGATGAAAAAAATCGCTACCTTCCGGCAATTCAATAAGCTCATCTGTTGCAGGTACAACATATCTGTTACCTGACCTGCCTGTTGCCAAAAGACTGCTGTCCTCAAACAGGTTGTCATGTTCGTCACTGTAAACTAAATAGGGTGGTTTACCAGGTCTTATTACCATGCTGAAATTTTTGGTACAAAGATAATGTTAAATGGTGATTATATTATTAAACTATACTGCGAATGGGATAAATTTCCGCATTCATTATTCCATCGAAGTACGAATAGTTCGACAGGCTCACCACAGGTTTGTTACGAAATTACGAACTACGAATTCGTACTTCGTATGTTCGTATTTTGTTCGTACTTCGGTGGGATAA
>JACQWN010000499.1 GCA_016209245.1 Bacteroidia bacterium | reverse complement strand
GATGTTTATCAATTTCTGTTTTATTGAAAAACTTCTTTGGATATTCTTTTAGTTTAATTATTTGAGTTGAAGAATTTTTGTTTAGTCTGATATCGAGAAGAAATTTACTATCTTGTCCTTTAGCGTAAAAAGAAATACAAAGAAGATCAAGTATATATATATTCTTTTTTCTTTGCATGTCATAAATTTTTACCTTATTCAGAATTATTCATAAACCCTTGCTTTTCAATTACCGAAAGAAAAGATTGTGAAAAATGAATATTATCTTTTTTTGTATATCTCTTGTCGGTAAATATTTGTGCAAGATTTTCAGTACCGTTAATTTTAATAAGCTCCTTTGTTAATTCAAGCGATTCCTTTTCAGCATATATCTCATTAACTTTATCAACAGTATAATCATTATAAATTTCATTGTGAACGACTCCTGACAGGGGAAGGCGGTCGGTAAGACCAGGTGTTTCATCGGGATACCCGACTGCGAGAGTTGTGATTGGAACCACCGCTTTGGGTAATTTCAACAGCTCTGTGATTTTATCAGCCATATAGGTTGTAGTACCAAGGTAACAAATACCTAACCCATTCGCTTCGGCGGCAAGTGCTGTATTCTGTGCTGCAAGTATTGCATCAATAGCAGCGGTAAAAAAAGATAAGAAATTGTCATAACCGGGTTTTGCATTTCTGGCTTCACACCACTTGTTAAGCCGGTTAAAGTCGGCACAAAATGTAAGCAGCAATGGAGCTTGCTTTACCATGTCCTGTTTAAAATGAAGCTCCCAAAGCTTATTCTTCAATTCAGAATTTTTTGTTACAATTATGCTATAAACCTGCATATTACCTGTAGTCGAAGCCCTTGTTCCTGCAAGCAAAATCTGTTCAAGAATATGCTCCGGTACAGGTGTGCTCTTATATTTCCGAATCGTCCTGTGATTAAATATTATATTTATCATATGCTATACTTTTAACGGGTTTAACCTGTCAAGCTGAAAGCATGATTTTAATTTTTTATTTTATTCATTGCTAATTTGCTAAATTGCTAAATTGCTAAATTGCTGAATTGCTGAATTGCTGAATTGCTGAATTGCTGAATTGCTAAATTGCTAAATTGTTGAAATATGAATTAACAATATAACCATTTAACCATTCAGCCATTCAGCCATTCAGCCATTCAGCCATTTAACCATTCAGCCATTTTTAGTATAAATTACCTTTTTATTTCTGCAAATATAAATAATATTTCAAAACTAAAATTGCACTATGCAGGGAATCCAAAGTTATTGAAAAATCAGGGAAAAATTGCAAATTATGTAGCGAATATGGTAATTTATATAGAATCATATCATAATTCGCTAATAATTTACAAATGTAAAAAAAACGCTGACATTCCGAACGAAGCGAGGAATCTCAAAGTATTTATTTCTTTAATTGAAAATTTATTTTTTATTAACATTTGTAAAATATTTTTCAAACAAAAAAATATTTATACTTTTGTGGACATAAAAAATGTTAATTTGCAAGTATTCAGTAAATTAATTTAATACAATATTAACAATCAATTGTTGATAATTTTATAAGATTTACATTAATTTCAGAAATTTTTGATATTATCTTTATAAATTGATATGACTATCAGAGAGATGAAAATTTTTTACAAAATATTAATATTTATTTTTTTTGTAAACATTTGTACCGCACAAGAGGATGAAGATGAAAAGAACTTTTCTTTTATTAATACTTGTCTGGGCGATTCTACTGAATTTATAATCAATAATCTGGCAGGAATAGATTCCGTATTCTGGTACTTCGACAATCATTTATCGGGTTCGGAGAATACATCGGTTTTATTCAATCCGGTTCATGTCTTTACTTCAGCAGGAAACTACGAAGTCGAATTAATTATATTTATTAACGGCAGTTATATAATTATAACCCATATTGTAAATGTTTTTAATATACCTGAAGCTGAATTTTATACTGATACTATGACCTGTTACGGAAAGGATATTTTGATTTCATATAATTATGAAGTGCAGGATGGAATGGAATTTTTATGGGATTTTGATGATGGAGTTATTATAGCAGGTTCTGATGCCGGGCCATATATGATTAACTGGCTGGAAGCCGGGGAATATTATATTTCGCTTGAAGTTACGCAAAATGGTTGTATTGCAATCAGTGAATCTGTCGTTTATGTTCCCGGACCATTAAATATTGATTTACAAACAGAAAATGTCCTTTGTCACGGTGATTCTTCAGGTTCTATTGCTCAAACTGTATCAGGGGGCAACGGAAATTATATATATTATTGGAGTGAAAACATACCGCAAACAGGAAATTTAGATAGTCTCCCGGCCGGATTATATTATGTAACCGTTACCGATTTACATCAATGCACAGTCGCCACCATTGCCACCATTACCGAACCCAACCTTCCGGTAACGGTTACTTTTTCATTATCCCGTCTTTGTACTGAAAATGAAACCGGAAATATTAATATAACAGTGACAGGAGGGACACCTGATTATTCATATTTATGGAATGATAGTACTACTAATGCTTATCAAAATAATATTTTTCCAGGTCAATATGACGTTACTGTTACAGATCAGAATGGGTGCAAAGCGACAGAGACCATATATATAGATATATATGAGCCATATCAGCCCGAGATAACAACAGATGTTATAGCAGGATGTCAACCGTTAACCGTAGCTTTCAATGAATCGGGTGGGGGAGAAGTGCTTGAATATTTTTGGTATTTCAACGGCGATAGTATCCCTGATTCTTATGAACGTAATTCTAAATATACATTTATTAATGAAGGTCAGTACGATATTTATCTGGAGGTTATTGATACAAATGGTTGCCTCTATAATGACAGTGTTGAAAACATGATTAAAGTATATAAAAAACCTGTCGCAGCTTTTTCAATTGATAAGACAAGCTCAAATGTCATTGAACCCGGATTCCATATTACAAGCGCTTCGCAGTATGCTTTAATTTTATATTGGGATTTTGGAGATGGTACAACCTCAAGGGCATCGGAAATATGGCATTCATATATTACTCATGGAATATATACAATTGAGCTGATTGCCGAATCGTTTGAAAGTTGTTTTGATACAACATCTTTAACAGTGATGGTAAACGATGTATCAACTTTTTATGCCCCGGATGCTTTTACACCAAATAATGACGGTACGAATGATGAATTTATGTTATTTACTAATGGGATTCTTAAAGATTATTTCTATTTTGCAATATATGACAGATGGGGCAATTTAATATTTGAGACACAAAATATTGAAGACAGATGGGACGGGAAAAACAAGCGGCATGTACCTGTTAAATCCGGAGTTTACAAATGGTTTGCCGTTTACAGGGACCAATATAATTTTGAGTATAAAAAATCGGGGGAAGTGACTTTGATTAGATAAAACGGATGTTTCGATACATTTCTCGCTGTGCTCGAAACACTCAACATCCGTTTCATCGCAACAGTTCCCTGAGTGATTGCTTTGCAATCGTATCGAAGGGAACTGATTAACAACCGCAATCGAATTTGAATTTTTTACTAACCCAGATATTAAATCCAATTTCGAAATAGAGTGCATTTGGATAACCGTAATTTAAAGATACTGTAAAATCACTCCATTTTGAAAAAGAATAAGCATATTCAGCTCCTGCATGAAACCAAAGGAAATACTGCATGTTTCCTTTCTTTTTTACAATGGTTTCGGGAATATATCCTTTTATTGACTCCCAGCTTGAACGGTAATATAAAGCAGGACCGGCACTAAGATTCAAAATATTTTTAGCTCTTTTTGATATATTTGTTTTTTTTGCCAATCTGAACATTAAACCGATTGAAGTATAACCCGAAGCCTGCGATGCTGGGTCAATATAAACTTCCTCGGTTATTTTTAAAGCTGCTTTATTTTCATATATAAAATGACTATAACTAAGCGATAAACCCGGCGACATAAGGATATGACCTTTAGAATCAATGTTCATTGTGAAGATATGGGAATTAATATTATTAATAATCAGAATATCGAATGTACGTATTTTTATTCCGGCAAAGCCCTGGGCAAATGTTTGCCATGTAAAACTTAACAAAAAGATAAATAATATATAAATTTGTTTTTTCATTTTAAGCCAAAAAGCATATTGTTATCCGACAATAATCTGTATATACCCCTTTAAAAATTTGTTGTTCAGAAGGTATGGGTGCTAACGGTTTGTTATAGCCTTTTTAGTTTGTCTTTTGTGGGATGATGTAAAAACAATTAATCAATTACTAATTCAGATACGGGTCTCGCAAAGAGTTTTAATAATTCTAACTGCATGTTAGTAAGCGGTGTTTGTATTGTTTTTTGCATATCATTATAATTTATTTATAGACCACAAAAATAATTCATTTTATTTAATTATACTGCCAACGGGATAAATTTCCGCATTTTAAAATACATGACGCTCAATTGTCTTACAGACGAATTGAGGTCGCTGACTTTCGTTCGTCCACAGGACAACGAAACGTCATATTTTTATATTTGCGGAAATTTATCCCGTGCCTAGTATAACTGAAAATTTATTTCGGAATTAAAACTTCCGGTACATTATACTATGAAAAATTGTTTACTTTTACATTGACAAATTTATTAATTTTAAGAAATTTGTAATATGAAAATAATTGATTTAAGCAAAGAGCATGAGCAGTTGTTTTTTTTTATGCCTCGAAGACTGGTCGGATGAAGCAAAAGAAGCCGGTCCGCATAAGGAATGCTGGTATAATAAAATGAAAGATAAAGGATTAAGGGTCAAACTTGCTGTTGACGACAAAGGAGATGTAGGCGGGATGATTCAATATCTGCCTGTTGAACTTTTATTTGTTGAAGGAAAGGATTTATATTTTATTCAATGTATATGGGTACATGGATATAAAAAAGGAAGAGGGGATTTTCAGAAAAAAGGGATGGGTAAAGCATTGCTTCAGGCGGCCGAGGATGATGCTAAAAATTCTGGCGCAAAGGGTATTGCTGCATGGGGCATAGCATTACCTTTCTGGATGAAAGCTTCATGGTTTAAAAAATATGGATTTAAAAAAGTTGAAACTCAAGGTTTTTTAGGTTCGGTTCTTTTATGGAAGCCATTCACCAGTGATGCCGTTCCGCCCAAATGGATTAATGAGAAAAAAAGACCGGTTAGTGAACCTGGAAAAGTAACAGTTACAGCTTTTATCAACGGGTCATGCCTTGCAGGAAACATTACCTTCGAGAGAGCTAAAAAAGCATGTTCGGAATTTGGCGATAAAGTTATTTTCCAAAAGATTGATACATCCGACAGAAACGTATTTTTAGAATGGGGTATTACCGATGGTCTTTTTATAAACGATAAGAAAGTGAGAATCGGGCCACCGCCTTTGTATGAAAAAATAAAAAGACTTATTGCCAAACACGTAAAAAAGATATGATGACTTATTATTATATAAAATTTGTTACTATTTAGGTATGGACATTATTATCCCACCGAAGTACGAATAAAATACAAACTTACGAACTACGAAGTGAAAAGCGAATTCGTAGTTCGTATATTCGTAACAAATTCGTACTTCGATGGAATAATTTATGAAAAAAATGATATAAATAATTACTAAAATTTCAAAAATAACTAAATAACATATTACGGAAAAAAAATAAATACTATCTTTAGCACATTAAAAAAATTTATTAACCATATAAAATATTACGAGCATGAACTTTGAATTTACAGAAGAGCAATTGATGATACAAAAAGCTGCCCGCGACTATGCTCAAAGGGAGCTGATAAAAGATGTCATTGAGCGGGACGAAAAAGCAATATTTCCAACCGAGCATATAAAAGCAATTAGCGAACTTGGTTTTATGGGCATGTTAGTTGACCCCAAATATGGTGGAGGAGGAATGGACACTGTATCTTATGTCCTTGCTTTAGAAGAATTATCAAAGGTTGATGCCTCTGTTGGCGTCGTTATGTCGGTAAATCTTTCATTGGTTTGTTATGGCCTCCAGGAATTTGGTACTGAAGAACAAAAAGAAAAGTATCTGAGACCTCTTACTGCCGATAAACATGGGGCATTTTTATTATCCGAACCTGAAGCCGGTTCTGATGCAACATCCCAAAGGACATTAGCTGAGGATAAAGGTGATTATTATCTGCTAAATGGCACTAAAAACTGGATTACAAGTGCCGATTCAGCTTCTGTTTATATCGTGATTGCCCAGACTCATCCTGAAAAAAAGCATAAAGGTATAAATGCATTTGTCATTGAAAAAGATACACCTGGCATTACCTTAGGACCTCATGAGAAAAAAATGGGTATGAGAAGTTCAGATACCCATTCTGTAATGTTTACTGATGTTAAGGTGCCCAAAGAAAACAGGTTGGGAGAGGATGGCTTCGGTTTTAAATTCGCTATGAAAACCCTTGAAGGAGGCAGAATAGGTATTGCAGGTCAAGCGTTAGGCATAGCTTCAGGCGCTTTGGAAAGGGCAATCAAATATTCAAAAGAAAGAAAAGCTTTCGGTACCGAAATTTGTAATCATCAGGCAATTGCGTTTAAGCTGGCAGATATGGCTACCGCAGTTGATGCCGCAAGATTTTTAACATTACATGCTGCTTGGCTGAAAGACCAGCATAAACCCTATGGAATTGCAAGTGCTAAAGCCAAGCTGTTCGCAGCAGAAACCGCAATGTGGGTTACCACCGAAGCTGTTCAAATTCACGGTGGATATGGTTATGTGGCTGATTATCATGTGGAAAGTTAATAGTTTGTAGTTATCACCAACAAATTGCGCAAAACTAATAAACTAAAAAACTAAAACCAGTAACTAAAAAACTAAAACTAAAAACTAATAAACCAATAACTAATGTTAAAGTAAATTCAAAGTTGAAATCTAAAATTTTAAATAATGAAAATTCTAGTATGCATGAGCAACGTACCTGATACTACGACAAAAATCAGGTTTAAAGACGGTAACACCAAATTTGATGATGCCGGTGTACAATGGGTTATTAATCCGTGGGATGAGCTTGCCCTGACACGTGCCTTGGAGCTGAAAGAAGGTTCAGGAGGAGCAATAACCCGTATTACGGTAGCTAATGTCGGTTTAATTGACACAGAACCAACCATAAGGAAAGCTCTTGCAATGGGCGCCGATGATGCCATCCGGGTAAATGCCGAGCCATTAGATGCATATTTTATTGCTGCTCAGTTAGCCGAAGTTATCAAAAAAGAAGGTTTTGAATTAATAGTCTGCGGTATTGAATCGAGCGATTATAACAACTGTGCTGTAGGCGGTATGCTTTCCGAATTTTTACAAATGCCTTCGGTTTCTTCAGTATCAGCTCTTGATTATATAAACGGAGCTATTTCAATAAAACGTGAAATTGATGGAGGCAAAGAAATTCTCTCGTCTGAAATACCATTTATAGCTATTGTCCAAAAAGGAATTTCTATTAATCCAAGAATTCCAAACATGAGAGGAATAATGACCGCCAGAACAAAGCCGTTAAAAGTATATCAACCGGCCGCAGTTGAACCTTTAACAGAATATACTGTTTATGAAATGCCTCCTGCTAAAGCTGCTTGTAAAAAAATCAGCCCTGATAATGTTAAAGAGCTTGTGCATTTATTACATACTGAAGCGAAAGTAATATAAAATTTAAAATTATTATTTAGAATATGAAAGAAAACGATAGGCTGATAGATGCAATTATTGACCTTGGAAAAGGAATGAAAGAATTGCGTGATGAAGTGAAAACTCTGCGAAGTGATATGAACCGGCAATTAGGTGATTTGAATAAGCGCGTAGAAAGTTTAGAAAAACAGCAGGCCCAAACTAATCTTGTCATTAGAGAGTTGCGATTAAGCTATATGAAATTGGCTGAAAAATTTGATGGATTACGTTCTGATGTTAATAGCTTGCGTTTAGAACTTTGTAAAACTAATAATAAATTAGACAAACTAGATGCAGATTTTAATAAATACGCTGCATCAAATGATATTATTATTAAATATCACG
>JACQWN010000154.1 GCA_016209245.1 Bacteroidia bacterium | reverse complement strand
ATTTTTTGAATTGATCCATGATATTATCGAAATTGACAAAGTATTTTCCTTTGGTCAGTTTTGAAATATCAACGGTAGAGCCGAATCCTTTGAGCTTTAATGTGCCGTAGTAATCATAAATTTCATACATTGTTTCGGCTGAGAAAGTAATTTGTTCATCGAATTTTTTATTTGTAATTGTAACAGCGGGAATTATTGAACGGTAAACTACTTCATTTGAATATCGCGGTTTTTTGGAATAATCAATTTGCTTTACTCTAAATTTATTCTCTCCGGAATGTGGATTTACTTTTACAGAATAAGTATTTGGGCCGACATTTCCTCTTCCTTCTACTTCACCTACTTTGACCCATTTATTCCAGCGGAATTGTTCTGCAACAAAAGTTAGTGAGCCGGCTTCATCAGTAGTTGTCCAATTCAGCATACCTTCTTTATCAACTTCAATAGTTGTAACATTGAATGTGCTTTTTGGTTTAAGCACTTCGGGATTAAGAACTTTCGGAAGGCAATTATCTTTATGCTTAATTTCTATGATAATTTTATCTCCTAGCTGAAATTGAAATGTTGAAAGATCAATTTCAAAAGCGCTGGAGTTTATCTCATCGGTTGTTACCTGACCATTAACAGTCACTTCATATACACAAAAACCGACGCCGGATGAAGCAAAAGGATTAACAACATAAAGATTTTTCCCCTGAAAGATCCCATCCAACTTTATCTCACTTGATTGTGCTGCAATCGAAAGCGACAGAAAAGAAAATATTAAAAAAGGCAGCAAATATTTTTTCATATCCTTAAGGGAATTTCTGCTAAAAATCAGCCAACGAAAATAGTACATAATTTTAAATTTACAAAACAAAATAAAATATTTTTATTTAATTTTATTTGCATTTATGTATTAATATTCGTTAATTTATGCCTTTTGAATCGAAATATTAACTAAATGTATATGAAGAATTTAGTATATTATTTTATTATTATTGTAATAATTTTTTCTGCTTGTAAAACTACACAGCAAAAAGAATCTGCTGTTAATACAAAATATGGCGGAACTTTGCGTTATAATGAAAATGAGCTATTAAAAACACTTTACCCGCCTAATGCGCAGGATATTGTTTCTTCGCATATTATTTCGCAGATATATGAAGGCCTTGTCAGGTACGATTCAAGAACACTCGAAATTGTTCCTGCTATTGCAAGACGCTGGCAAATAGATAGTTCAGGTACAAAATATACTTTTTTTCTGCGTAATAATGTTGTTTTTCACGATAACGAATGTTTTTTGAATGGTGAAGGAAGAAAGGTGACTGCCAGTGATTTTGTCTGGTCGTTTCATTTACTTAGTACACAATCGCCTGATAATTCACGCTTTAAAGGTACAATTGATAAAATAAAAGGAGCCATTGAGTATTATGAAGCCAGTGCTAATGGTAAACCCGGTTTCAAAATACAAGGGATTAATGCCCTAAATGACAGCACACTTGAAATATCTCTTATCGAACCAAATTCAGTATATATTTACCTTCTTGCTGATATTTCCGCTGTAGTAATGCCAAAAGAAGGTATTGAAAAATACAAAAATAAAAATTTTGTCGTTTCAGGGCCATTCCGTCTTGCTGAATATCCGCAAGGTATCGGTGCCGCTTATCTTCTTCGGAATAATAAATATTATAAAATAGATAAAGATAAAAACCAGCTTCCCTTCCTCGATTCAATCAAAATTTCTTTTATCAGCTCTACTCAACGGGAATTAAAAATGCTGGAATCCGGCAAACTCGATATTGTCATCGGATTAACACAAAAATATATAAGTGAATTTATTACAAACAATATTTCTAAATTTGAATCAAACCCTCCGTTTTTTATTATTGACGCTTCAAATGAATCAGCTTCATATGAACGTTATTCCATTCGCAGCTCCCGTCTAAATGACTTCTTTTTGAACAGGATGAGCATACTTGACTTATCAAGAGTATATTTAGCCGAACCCAAGCCAAAAGCAACTGAACAGTCAAATATTCAGGAAAATACGGAATAGATTAAGTGAGGTTAATATTAATTATATATATTTTCTTTTCAGTTGTTTCTTATGCTCAGATTGTAAAAACTGATTCTTCAGGATATACAAGATACTACTACGGAAATGATCAGGTTTCAAGTGAGGGCTATATTATTGACGGTAAACCTGATGGTTATTGGAAAACATACTATGTTAACGGTAAAATAAAATCGCAGGGGAACAGAAAAAGTTTTTTTCTTGACAGTATTTGGGCTTTTTTTGATAATAATGGAGATACCCTCGAGAAAATTGATTATAAAACGGGTAAAAAGAATGGTTACTATATTAAATATCAATATAAATATTTAAAGGATGGTAACGATAGTATTAAAACATGTAAATTGCTTTCAAAAGAGCTTTATTTGAATGATAAAAAGGAAGGTTTATCTTTTTATTATGCTCCTGATGGTAATTTACAATCAACAATTTATTACCTGAATAATAAAAAGGAAGGACCAGGACGGGAATTTGCAAATGATGGAAGAATTATTACTTTGCTTGAATATCATAATGATTATGAAACCGGCAAAGAAAGAATTAACCGCTATAATTTTAATGGAGACAAAGAAGGTGTATGGAAAGAATTTCATCCCAATGGAAGAGTTAAAATAGAATCGTGTTACAAGTCCGGAAAGCTGAACGGATATTTCAGAGAGTATGATAAATATGGGAATTTGCTCAAATTTGAATATTATGAAGATGGGCTTCAGGTTCAGAATAAACCTGAAATAATTGAAGATTCATTAAGAATAAGGGTGGTTAATGATTATTTTACAAATGGCAGGTTAAAATTTACGGGGTCATATAAGGACAGCCTTCCAATAGGAATTCATCGTGAATATAATGAAGAAGGGAAAATCGTTGCTTCAAAATTATTTGATGATTTTGGAAATCTTGAAGGCACGGGGATTGTTGACGAAGAAGGGAAAAAACAAGACGAATGGACAATGTATTATCCGACAGGAGAAATTATGGCTAAAGGCAGATATAAAGAAAATAAAAGAACAGGGGATTGGAGCTTTTTTTATGAAAATGGCAAGATTATTCAGAAAGGGACTTATAAAAACGGGAAACCTGATGGAACATGGAAATGGTTTTATTCTGAAGGGCAAATTAAATGTTTAGAGAATTATAATAATGGTATTCCCGAAGGTTTATATTATGAATTTTATAAGAATGGCGACACGCTTGCCCGCGGAGAATATTTTGAAGGAAAAGAAACAGGAATGTGGTATTACAATATAGGCGACCAAATCGAAGTGGGACCATTCAGTGAAGGACTGAAAGAAGGTATGTGGAAAACTTTTAATCATAACGGAAATCTGCTTTTTGCCGGGACTTATATTCAAGGTTCCGAAGACGGGAAACATAAATTTTATTACGATACCGGAAAGCTTAAAGCCGAAGGGCATTATATTATGGGCAGCAGAGAAGGAAAATGGTTGCAATATGATGAACTTGGAAACTTAACCAAGCATATAGTTTATAAAAAAAATATGGAGTATAAAATAAATGGTAACCGGCTTAAACTTCCAAAGGATGATTAACGATTATAGCTTTGAATTAGTTATATGTACAAAATCCAAATAAAATATATTATTTTTTTAAGTGTAGCATTAATTTTCTATACTTCCATACAGGCCCAATCCCTTTGTCTTATTAATTCAAAAGGAAGAATATTAAAAACTATTCATCAGGATGAGTATGTTTATTTCAAGCTAATGCCTTCAGTCAATCTTGAAATCCCTGTAACCGATATTGATACAATTTACAAAATTACAGGAAAAAGAAAAAACGTACAGACACCAATATCCTTTAACCGAAAGATTGATTATTTTAGTATAAATAGTTTTACAGCCAGAATTATGCAGATAAAAGATAAGACATTAAGTATTATCCCTGTTCAGTTTGATTCACTTAAATCGGACGATATCAGAAAGATACCGGACATGACTTATAAGCTTGCCCTGCAAAGAAATGCAAGTTATTACAATCTTGATATTAATAAGATACGTATGATTTACATTACTCCAATATGGAGAACAGGACTTTATATGGTTACCGGAATATTAGGAATGGCTATTATGGTAGCAGGCCCCCTGGTATCTGTTGATATTGAAACCTATAAACCGGATTTTCTCAGGATGGGATATATTTCAGGTGCAGGGCTCGCTTTATTTATTTTTTGTAAAATCAACCGGATGCAAATGTTAAAAAAAACAGGATATTTTACAACCGTCCCTGACGACAGAGTATCTATTTCAAGAAAATATAAAGCTGTATTTTTAGATATCAGATAATAAAATTCTGATTTTTTTGTTTATATTTGCAGGTGAGTTGTTACAAATAATTGATTATGCAAAGGATAGTACTTGATATACCGGACAATAAAATAAACTTTTTTATGGAGCTTGTATATAACCTCGGTTTTAAAAAGGTACAAAGGCTCTCTGAAGAACAAAAGGAGTTTGTTGACGATTTAAAACACTCTTTAAATGAAGTTGAACTGCACAGGCAGGGTAAAATAAAATTACAATCAGCAAGGGATTTTTTAAATGAGCTTTAATGTTATTGTTACATCCAGCTTTAAAAAGCATGCCAAAAAGATTGGTAAAAAGCACGGTTCCCTTAAATCAGATATTGAAGCCCTTATTATATCATTAGAACAAAACCCTTTACAAGGCGGACCTTTAGGAAAAAACTGTTATAAAGTACGCATGGCCATTACCAGTAAAGGTAAAGGCAAAAGCGGTGGTTCCCGAGTGATCACCTGCGTTAAAATAGTAGAACAGGAAGTTTATTTACTTACTATTTATGATAAATCCGAAAAAGAAAATATTTTCGATAAAGAACTGGATGAATTGCTTAAATTAGCTGGGTTATTATAAAAAAAAGCCTGGCATCCATGCCCGGATTTTCTAATATTTTACGAAGTTCACATCTACTGATCTGACGCAACCTATGTTGTGAAATATACTAATGTTATAAAACATGTAATATTTGTGAATAATACAGATTAGCTATTTTTGCATAATTTTAGTTAATATTACATCAGAGGTTTAATAAACTTTTAACCTTTTCAGCAATATTTTTCCCTTCGGCTTTTCCGGCAAGCTGTTTAGTTGCTGTTCCCATGACTTTTCCCATGTCTTTTTGAGATGCAGCGCCTGTTTCAACAATAATCTTTTTCAAAATTTCCGTGAGTTCCTCGTCGGATATTTGTTTTGGTAGATATTGTTCCATAACCCTGGCTTCGAAAATCTCTTTCTCAAAAAGATCATTTCTATTGTTTACCTTATATATCTCAGCCGATTCTTTACGTTGCTTTATCAGCTTTTGAATAATCTTTAGAGCCGTCTCATCTGTAATTTCACCTGTACCGCCTTCTTTGGTCTTTTCAAGCAGGAATGCAGCTTTTATAGCCCTGATAGCTTCAAGTTTTTCTCTTTCCTTTGACTTCATCGCCGACTTAATGTCTTCGTTGATTTGATTTTCTAAGTTCATTTTTATTAAGTTATTAAGTTATTAAATTTTTACAACACAAGTTAGTTATTCAAGCTGCCATGCAAGTATATGTCTTATTCCATCTTTATTACCTAATGAAACATCATCTAAAGAAACAACATATTTCTCATAATTGTCGTTGATTAATTCCAGATTACCAAATTCTCTGCTTATCGTTTTTTCATCAATTAGTTGATATGCAACCTGTATATATACTAATTCATTATTTGACGAAGTATATAGCTTTTACCGCTCCTTCGTTGTCCGACTAATACTTTAATCAGTCTATTACCTGTGAATTTTATTATTTTTTCTAAATATGATTCTCGAATGAATCCTAAATTTACAGGTGTTTTATCCCAGAAATTATATTTCTTAAGAGAGGTAAATAAATCAAACATATTTGAAAAATGTTTAAATTCTTAAATAATTTTCAAATATAATTGAATTTTTTGAATAAAGAAATTTTGGTGTTCAATTATTGTTCAACCAATATTACCAAATACTTAGATGCTCCCCAGAACGAATTAGCATCGCTAATTATAAGTTTTTCTATAGATTTTTCGCCAACCAGCTTATACGACGAAGAAGGATGTGTAGTTATTATTTTGGCTTTTTTGACATTCAGCTTGATTTCTTTAAAATTCCTGATATCAACTTTGGTGAAATAATCTTTGTTGAAAATATTCTGACTTAGCAGGTCTATTTCAATATTTAGTGCAGCCAGCTTTTCTTTCAAAGTATTAATTTCAACATCTTTTTGCTCCATTTCTTTTGTCAGCCGTTCAAGCATTTTGGTTAATTCAGCTATTTTGATATCTGAATTATTCAGCTTTTTCGACAAGCTTGCAATTTTTTTCTTGTTTTTCAGCATCAGGTCATAAATCAGCTGAATATCGTTATTAATCCGGTCTTTTTGGTTTTCCGACAGCTCTGTTTCGGTTGCAGTTACCGTCACAAGGTTTTCTTTGTCTTTGATTGTTTGCAGATTGTCTTCAATTTCATTTAATGATTTAATGAATTCATTGATTGATCCATCCCTTTGACTGTTAACTTCCAATAAGCTGTCACGCATAGCTTCAAGATTAAGAACTTCAGGGCTTTTACCGGTATTACATCCGGAAAATGCAGCAACAATAAATAAGAAAATAAAATACTTTTTCATAGCTGTAATTATTAATTTTGGGATGCAAAATTACATTTATTTCCAAATATTATCCTGAATAATTCACAATTTTTTTTAATTGAATCCAGAAGTTAGACATTTTTATTATTTTAACCGTTCACAGTTACTTAATTTTTTATAACCCCATCCCCTTAAAAAGGGGCAATAACTGCTTTACGATAAATTATAGTGCATCTCTAAATACTACGAAATACGTCATTGCGAGGGAGGAACGACCGAAGTAATCTTGCTGATAATGAGTTTGCTTCCTCTTCCCCTTCGTTTCACTCAAGGTTCGGGTCGCAATGACGACAATTGAGTTTTTACGAGGTGCCTTATACAATTTGGTTGACATATATATCTTTTTTAAATATCATTACTGTTATATAAACACACATCCCTGTTATAGCCCATTTTTAAGGGGTTGGGGTTGAAATATAATTTATTTTTGTAAGCGTGAACGGTTACTTATTATTTTAAAATTCAATGAAAAAAATACGATATATTTTTTGATTTAATAAATTTCAGTAGTTATAATTTTACAGTGTTTCAGCGATTATTTTTAATAATTTATCAAGTTCGTTTTCTGAAATATTTTCTTTTTCAGATTTATCATAAATCGCCATCAGAAATATTTTAGATTTGGATAATTTCAAACAAGTAATAATCCTTGCCCCACCGCTTTTACCTTTTTGTTTGGAAGTAATAGCAAGTCTGATTTTATAACAATCTTTACCCAAGGGTGTGCCTTGTAGTGGATTTTTTGTTAAATCGTCAATAAAAATAGCATAATCAGCCTTTAAAGATGGATGCTTTTTTGAAAGCCGTTTGAGCTCTCTTTCAAATGGCGGTAATACAATAATACTATAACTCATTTAATAATTGTTGAGCTGTTTTAAAATTCTTTTTTCCCTGTTCAGCAAGTTTCAAATATTTTATTGATTCCTCAAAGTCATTTATAAACTGAAGTTGATTTGCGGATAATTTTACCTCTTTAATATCTTCAATAAAATCTAATTGTTTCATTAATTGAAGAAAAAAGAATCTTTTTTTATTATCGTTTAATGTAAGTATGTAATTCATAAAAAAAATTTAAAGTTATTTTCTTAAAATTCAAAGTCAAAAATACAATTTATTCTTCAATATCTTCCTATTTACTGAAAAACTATTTTTTCCCTTCCACTACAATAGTAAATTCCCCTTTAACCGGATTATGTTTAAAATGTTTTAGAATATATTCCAATGTTCCCCTGATATTTTCTTCGTGAATTTTTGTCAATTCTTTTGAAATACTTATATTTCTGTCTTTCCCGAAAATTTCGGCAAGTTGTTCTAAAGTTTTCAAGAATCGGTAAGGTCATTCATAAAAAATTATTGTTCGTTCTTCAGAAGCAAGCTGAGATAACCTTTTCAACCTCCCCTTTTTATGCGGTAAAAAACCTTCAAAGCAAAATTTATCAGTTGGCAGCCCCGAGTTTACTAAAGCAGACACAAACGCAGTAGGACCGGGAAGACATTCAACCTCAATCCCATTTCTAAGACATTCCCTGATAAGAAGAAATCCCGGATCCGAAATTGACGGGGTTCCCGCTTCAGATATGAGCGAAACTTTTTTTCCTTGGTGGAACCAATCAATTATCTGCTTTATGCTTTTATGCTCATTAAATTTGTGATGTGAAACCAATTTTGTTTTAATACCATAATGGGTTAGCAGGATTTTCGATTTCCTGGTATCTTCCGTTAGAATAATATCTGCTTCTTTTAGAAGTCGTATTGCCCGTAGAGTAATATCTTCTAAGTTACCAATAGGTGTGGGGATGATATATAATCTGTTCATTTTTTACTGTGCTATGTTATTAAAGGAATTGAAATGAAAAAAGAAGTTTCTTGTTCAGATTTACTTTTGCATGTAATCCTGCCATTTAGTTTCTGTCTGACAAGATTATATACTATATGTAAACCAAGACCTGTACCTATTTGTTTATTAGTTGTAAAGAACGGATCGAATATTTTTGACAGATATTCTTCAGGTATTCCTGCTCCATCGTCTTTGAACTCAATTGTCAGATTGTTTTCCAACATTGTCACTGAAATGATGATTAATCCTGCTGATTTATCCCTGAATCCATGTTTGATAGAATTTGTCATTAAGTTGACCAATATGAGTGCAAAGGTTCCGGGATAACTATTCAGATTAATTTCTTTGTTGCAGAATATTTTAATACTAACTGATTTTTTATCCAATTCAGGTTTAAAGCTTTGAACAATATCCTGAATATAATCTGATAAATTAAAATTTCGTTTCTGTTCAGATATTTGATCTGCACTGACCTGTTTGAAACTTTGTACAAGCTCACCGGTACGATTTAAATTTTTTAATATCAGATTTCCTGTTTTATAAATGCTATCCAAAAATTCTTCAAGTTCTATTCTTGTCATTTGTCCGCCTTTGTATGTATCAGCAAATCGCTTTGTGTCTTCAACTAATGATGAAGAGGCAGTAATGCCAATCCCTACCGGAGTATTTATCTCATGAGCAATGCCGGTAACGAGATTACCTAATGATGCCATTTTTTCCGATTCAATAAGTTGCTCTTGAGTGTCCTTCAATTGCATTAACGTGTCTTTCAATTTATCACGCTGACATGTTATTTCATCCCGTTGTGCCGAGATTTCTTCCTTTTGCAGCCGTATTTCTTCGTTCTGTTGAGCTAATAATCGGTTTGCTCTTTTTTTCTGAATAAATAACCGGTAGAGAAAAGCTGAAAATGCTATGATAATGATAAAACCTACAATAAAAGATAAAATTAGAATTTGTTGTTTTTTAATTTCTTCTGTTTTTTTCGAAATTTCTAAATCTTTAATTTGCTTTTCTTTATTCAATAGTTGTATTTCTTTTTCTTTTTTTTCAGTCTCGTATATAGTGCGCATTTGAGCTATTTGTTTAATATTTTCCTGGTTTATAATACTATCTTTCAGTTCAGAATATTTACTAAGATGTTCAATAGCTGCACTGAATTTTTTTTCTGCAAAATAAGCTTTGTAGAGCCAAAAATGTAACATTTCACTTTTACGTATATTGTCTATTTTTTCAGAAAATTCCAATCCTTTAATAAAGGATTCGAGTGCTTTTGTAGTATTTCCGGTTGAAAAATATGCTCTTCCAAGTATCAATAAATTCTGAATCATTCCATAAATATCATTAGTGTTTTCACATAATTTATATGATTGATTGAGATATGGAATAGCTTTTGGAACTTCATTTTTTCAAAATATACATATTGCCAAGGCTGTTTAATGTCATTGCAGAACCTTTCCGATCATTAATTTCTTCCCATATTTTTATTGCATTTCTAAGATATATTTCTGAACTGTCGTATTTTCCCCAATTTGAATATATAATTCCAATATTATTTAATGTATTACCCATTCCTTGTTTATTTGATAATTTTAACTGCTGTTTATAAGATTGATAAAAATATTTAAACGCTTCAGCCCAATTTTCCTGTTGTCCATAAGTAATTCCTAAATTATTCGTAGCATTGGCAATACCTGCAGGATCGTGTAATTCTTCTGCGATTGTAAGAGTTTTCAGATAATTTTCAACACATTTGGCATTATTACCTATATCGTCATAAAGCTCTCCATAATCCTGATATAATCTCATTAATAACTTTTTATCATGTGACTTGCTGAAAAATTGATAAGCCGTATCATAATACTGAATTGTAATATCGTAAAGTCCAAATTGATATTTAATTTTACCATAATAGAGATAATATTTGCCTAATCCTTCATAATCCCGATTTTTTTTCGATATGTAATTAATTTCGTCAGCATATTTATATGCTGAATCAGGAAGATTTCTGATAAAATACTCACAAAGCAGGTAAAGAGGAAAAAGTCTGTCTCTTCCTTTTTTCGTAAGCATAGAGTTTTTCAAGCTATCAATATAAAGAGTATCAATTGCATATAAATTGC
>JACQWN010000566.1 GCA_016209245.1 Bacteroidia bacterium | reverse complement strand
CAGTTGGAGTGGCTCATTCACCGTCACTTTGTTAAATCTCAAAAGTTAGAACCGCAAGGCATCAAATGTTTGAGTTTGATTTTTATTGACAAAGTTTCAAACTATATGGGTGAAGAACCCAAAATCAAAAAACTTTTTGCTGAAAAATACAAAACTATTTATCCCGAATACAATGAAGGTAAAATACCAACAGACCAACGCATTCACGACTTGCAAGGATATTACTTTGCTCAAAATTCTAAAGGAGAATTTTCCGACAATGAAGGCGGATTGAAAGAACAAAAGAAAATATACGAACTCATTTTACAAAAGAAATCCGAACTGCTTACTATCGGAAATTCAATTGAATTTGTTTTTTCTCATAGTGCATTAGGAGTTGGTTGGGACAATCCAAATGTATTCAACATCGCAACTCTCAATACTGCTTACTCAGAAATTCGCAAACGCCAGGAAATTGGCAGAGGATTACGAATTTGCGTAAACCAAAACGGACAAAGAGTTTATGATGTTTTAAATGCAGAAGATGCAGAACGCATCAATCAACTTACAGTAATTCCGAACGAAACCTACGAAACCTTTGTAACGCAATATCAGAAAGAGATAAGAGATATTTACGGAAGCACAGCTGCTGGTGCAGGCATGACGCATACACACAAAGGCAAACTACAAGACGAAGTAAGTTTCAAACGCAACGCAAATGAAACCATTGACCAAGCTTTTAAACGCTTTTGGAAATCGTTAGCTAAGAAAACCGATTACACAATTGCTTTCAACGAAGAGAATTTAATTACAAGAGCTGCTGAACAAATCAATATGATTACGATTGCTGATTATGTTGCCGAAGTTAGTAGCAGAAACATTGGTGCAATAAGCGAAGAGGGTATTACAGACAGTTTTGGTGGAACAGAACCATACAAACTCAAAGCAAGGTTTACTCCTTTGGATTTAGTTGAAGAATTGAGCGAAAATACAGGATTAAGTTATACAACTCTATTCAAAATTGTAGATAAAATTTCTAACTTAGAACAAATCATTAAAAATCCACCACAGTATATTCATACTGCTGCTGCAATTATTCGCAATATTGAACTGGATGAAATGCTTCGTGGTTTAGATTATCATTTAACAGGCGAAAGTTTTCCATTCAGTTTTTCAGACTTTGTAAAAAATATTTCAAAAGCAGATTATGTTGAAACTCCAAACAGGGGCGTGTTTGACAAAATGCTTATTGATAGCAATGTTGAATACGATTTTGCAAAAGCAGCAGACAACGAACCCGATATTGTTTGTTTTATAAAACTTCCAAGTTGGTATAAAATAAAAACGCCAATTGGCGATTATGAACCTGACTTTGGTTTGGTGATGAAACGAAAGAGTTTGAAAAGTGGAAAGGAAAGTGAATATTATTTTGTGATTGAAACTAAAGGTACAAACAACATTGACGATAAGAAAGCATTAACAGCAAGTGAAGTGTATAAAATTAAATGTGCAATAAAGCACTTTACAACTTTGGGTGTGGAAGTGCATTACAATGCACCAGTGAAAGAATACCACTACTTTAATACAGAAGCAGAAAAAACTATTAACGCATTAACCGTATAAAGAAATGGAAAATATAAATGACTTAATGCCTTTAAGCAACGACTGGAACAAGGAAAGATTAATCAAGTTGAAAAATCTTTTTCCTGACCTGTTTACAAATGAAGGCAAATTGAATATTGAAGAACTGAAAAAAGTTATTGACCCACTAAGCGTAAGTGAAACTGAACGATATGAATTTCGTTGGTTCGGTAAAAGCGATGCAAAGCGAAATGCCTTTATACCAAGCAACGCAACTTTAATGTTTGACGAAAAACGAAGCGTTAACCCAACTGAAAGTGAAAATATAATTATCGAAGGTGAAAATTTAGAAGTATTAAAACTACTTAGCGACAGTTACCGTGAGCAAGTGAAGTGCATATATATTGACCCACCATACAACACGGGTAAGGATTTTGTTTATAGCGACAATTATACAGAAGATAAAAAACCTTATTGGGAACAAACAGGAGTTACAGAGAACGGATTAAAGATTGATACCAACAACGAAGCAGACGGAAGGTTTCATAGTAACTGGCTGAATATGATGTATAGCCGTTTGCTGATTGCAAGAGCAATGTTAAAGCCCGAAGGAATAATTTTTATTTCTATTGATGACAACGAAGTTCATCATCTGAGAAAATTGTGTGATGAGGTGTTTGGTGAAGAAAATTTTCAAGCACAGATTATTTGGAAGAGCAAGTTTGGTGCTGGAGCAAAGACCGTTTCTTATATTGACTTACACGAATACATTTTATGTTACACTAAAGACAGTTCTGTTTTTCAAAACTTAGAGGTTTTGATGTCGGAAGAATTGCAGAAGATGTATAATAAAGTTGATGAAAAATATGATAAAAGAGGTCCTTATGCAACCTGGCCATTAGAAACCACAAGCATGGATGAACGACCTAATTTAAGATATGCAATAGAACATCAAGGAAAAGAAATATGGCCTAAAAAACAATGGCTTTGGAGCAAGGAAAGATTGGAACAAGCGATAAAAAATAATGAAGTTGTTATAAACAAAAGCAATGGCGATTATAGTGTAAGGTTTAAGCGATATTTAAAAGACGAAAATGGAAATATTAATCGTGGGAAACCAACAACTGTTATAGATAATATTTATACTCAGGATGGAACTAAAGAAATTAATGAGTTATTTCAAAGTCAGATATTTACTTTTCCCAAACCCGCTAAATTATTAAAGAAATTAGTGAATTGTTTTATTAATGACAATGATTTGAGAGATGAATATTTTTTTTTTTTTTTTTCAGGTTCAGGTTGTTTAGGTCAAGCGATATTTGAACTTAACCAAGAAGATGAAGGTAACCGGAAATTTATTTTGGTTCAAATTCCAGAAACCACAGATGAGAATAGCGAAGCATACAAAGCAGGTTACAAAAAAATCAGCGACATCACTATTGAACGTAACAAGCGAGTAATTGAAAGAATAATTAAGCAGAAGAAAGAAGAACAACCAAATTTGTTTAATAACGGTCACAAGGAAGATACACTAAAAGGTTTGAGCTTTAAAGTTTTCAAATTAGTGAAATCAAATTTCCCAAGAGTAGAGTGGGCTCCCGATGTTGACAAAACAGAAGCAGAGAATATTGAATTATTAAAAAAATATATCAGAGACAAGGAAGCACAACTGATAACCGCTTTCAACCGAAATGAATTAATGACAGAAATTTTATTGAAGAATAGTTTCACTCTCAATTACAAAACCGAGAAGCAAAAACAGTTTAAAAAGAATGAGATTTTCTTAGCGACAGACGGAATAAAAGAAACATTGATTTGCTTAGATATTTCAATTGATATGGAAACCATTGAATATTTCAAAAAGCACATTGATAAAAAATTCATTTGCCTTGAAAGATCTTTGGATACTACAAAAAAGTACAATTTAAAACACTATATGGGTGATAAATTTAATGCGTTTTAAAATTGCAAAATTCAGATAATGAAGAAAAATATTATTACATTAAATTTCTTAGAGTTCAACCCCAAAAAGTTTGAAACTGTTTTCTATTGCAAAAAATTAGACTTAATACCTGAAAATGATAGAAGCAAATATTACATCAAAAATTTAAAGCCAACAGATGTTGCCGAAAAATTTGAAAAGTATGTAATAGTTTTTGAAGCTCAAGTGGGGTTTGAAAAGAAAGTAATATCAAATACCGAAAACATAGACATTGAGCTGGTCGTTAAGCAATATTGGGCTTCAAATATTTGCAAAATCTGGTGATAAACCTTGGAAGGTGAAACCAGCAATAAAGGAAGGTTTAATAATAGGAATAGGTAGCAAGAATAAAGAGGTCTTTTTAACAGATTAGAATAAGTAAAGTCAAAGTTTGGGATATAATTTTTCAAGAATTTTCTACAGGCATAAACATTTCTATAATTCTAATAAACTCTGAACACAAATAAAATAGGTTATCTTTTGAGACAAGCGAGGGAAACTAAACATATAACACAAACAGAATTAGCAACTATTGTTTCGAAAAAACGAAGTTATATTTCGAGAATAGAAAATGACGGGAGTAATATAACTCTAAAGACCTTATTTGAAATTGTCGAGAAAGGATTAGGAGGAAGGGTGCGACTTGAAATCCAAATATAACTCATTGGAAATCATATGAATTATAATGAAATCGTAAAAAATCAAGCTGATTATTTCAATTCTAATCAAACCAAAGATGTTGTCTTTAGAATTAAACAATTAGTAAAGCTCAAGTCTGTTATAATGAGTCATGAAATGGCTTTATATGAGGCGATTTATAATGATTTTAAGAAATCTGAATTTGATACCTACACGACAGAATTGAGTTTTATCTACCATGAAATTGATGAATTTATAAATAAACTGCCCAAATGGACTAAACGAAGAAGAACTAAAACTAATTTTATAAATCTACCGGCGCGAAGTTATATTATTCCTGAACCATTAGGAGTTTGTTTGATTATCGGGGCTTGGAACTATCCTTATCAACTATCACTCTCTCCTGTAGTAGCTGCAATTGCATCAGGTAATACAGTTGTTCTAAAGCCCAGCGAAATTCCTTCTGCTACAAGTGCAATAATGGCGAATCTAATTAATGAAAATTTTTCTCCGGAATTCATGATAGTAGTAGAAGGAGGAATACCTGAAACTACAGAGCTTCTTAAACAAAATTTCGACAAAATATTTTTTACCGGAAGTAGTCCGGTTGGCAAAATTATATATCAAGCAGCAGCAAAAAATCTGACACCTGTAACACTTGAATTAGGAGGGAAAAGCCCTGCATTAGTTACTTCGAATTGTAACCTGAAAGAATCTGCAAAGCGTTTAGTTTGGGCAAAATTCTTAAATTCTGGCCAAACATGTATCGCTCCTGATTATATATTGGTAGATGAAACTGTTAAAAAAGAATTTCTTATTTACTTAAAAGACTACATCCGGAAATTTGAATATTCATTTGAAAACAACAATTATGTTCAAATTATAAACGAACGAAATTTTTATCGTTTAATCGAATTAATTGATAAAAAGAAAATATATTATGGCGGCGAAGTTGATCTTCAAAAGCGTTATATCGCCCCAACAATATTAACAGATGTGACATTTGATGACAAAGTAATGGAAGATGAAATATTTGGACCAATACTGCCAGTAATTTCATATTCCGATTTGAATCATGCTATTTTAGAAATAAAACATAGACCTAAACCTTTAGCTTGCTATATCTTTACAAACGATATTGCTATTAAAAATAAATTATTGAAGGAAATATCATTTGGCGGAGGAGCAGTAAATGATGCCATGATGCATGTCGCTAATAGCAATTTACCATTTGGAGGTATTGGAAACAGCGGGCTTGGTAGTTATCACGGCTATGCTGGATTTATTGCATTTTCTCATTTTAAAAGTATTATTGACAAACCATTTTGGCTAGAACCTAATTTAAGATATCCACCAAATACAGAAAAAAAACTAACATGGTTAAAAAGATTAATGCGGCTTTAATACGAACACCTAAAATCTCTCTGTCTTCTTGTTTCATAAATCATAATCCCGGCTGCAACAGATACATTTAGAGATGCTATAGCGCCGGAAACAGTAATAGATATTTGTTCATCGGCGAATTTTAGCAATGTCGGATTTATTCCTTTATCTTCAGCCCCCAAAATAAAACATAGAGGAATCCGAAGGTCTGTGGAATAAATTTTTTTGTTTGCCTTTTCACAAGCAGCAATAATATGAATTCCGGAATTTTTCAAATACTCAACAACTGATATTAGATTATTGCTGCGACAAACAGGTATATTGAACAATGCCCCTGCAGATGCCTTTATTGCATCAGCATTGACTGTTACAGAATCTCTGTCGGGAATTATTAAGGCATCAACACCGGCGCAAACGGCGGTACGGGCGATTGCACCGAAATTCCGTACATCTGTAATTGAATCGAGCATCAACAGAAATGGAACAATGCCTTTTTCATATATTACCGGTATTAGATTCTCGAGTGAATAATAGGATATTGGAGAAATATAAGCAATAGCGCCCTGATGATTTTTTTTTGTGAGCCGGTTGATTTTTTCGGATGGTATATATTGATACGGAATTTTATACTTTTTTATTTCATAAAGCAATTCATGATAAAGAGAGCTTGTCAGACCGTTTTGAAGCAAAATTTTGATAATTTCCGTTCCGTTCCTGATAGCTTCGATTATCGCTCTAAAACCAAAAATTATTTCTGTATTTCGCACAAATATCTTTTTTATTGTGAGATTGAAAAAATCCGGCCGTTCCGCCATGTATCAACTGCCTGATACCAACTCTTGGCAAAGTCTTCATTCCTTACCAGCACAAAATTATTATCGCTGAAAGGTTCATTCATTTTATTGAACAGGAAAGTCATGGTTGGAATCGCAATATTATCGCCATATAACCATTGCTCCGTTTCATTGGTTTTATATATTGTATTTGGAGGCCCAAAGATAATATAGAGCATTCCCCTGTCGGTGCTCCATCCTTGAGTATGCGATGTAAAATAAATATTAGCATACATCGCCCTGTTATAAAATACTTTTATTAATTCCTTTGCACGGTTTATATTGCCGGCGTTTTCGAGCCAGAAATTGTCCACTCCGATTTTTTTATATTCAAATAATTCCAGCTTTTCATATTCTTTTTTTTGTGTAAGATAGCGAATCGGCTTTAAAAGATTTTCCGGGGTATTGAACAACGGATAATTATCTCCAAAATTAAACAGGGTAAGCCCTTTATTTGTAACAGTATCGGTTTGTATGTGATACATTCCTTTTTGTGCAAGGCGAAAACACGATTTTGATGAATAAGGTATTTTCCAGATACTATCGGGACGAACATTAACAGGGCGGGGTGTTTTTAAAGAAAATGGCGGTGCAGGTAATGGAAACTCCTCGTTGAAATATAATATAAACAGAGAATCGGAAGATATATTAGCATGATGAATATATATTTCAGTAATGCTGTCGAAGCAATAGCTGAATAATGGAGTATCATCGCTGTCGGTTACAAGAAAATACTGACGTGTAAAAGGTGAGCTTTTGTCCACGGTAAGATATTGAATGCTTTTTGCATTTCTTGTCATATCGGTCGCTGTAATTTCAATTGTATATTTTTCGGATTTGTTAGCTTTAAAATGCAAATAATTGATAAAATTTTTCATTATATCGTTCTGAAAAATATAATATGTCATCGAAGCGCTGTCGGTCATCTGGTTATTACCATTATAAAGGAAAAGACGGTATTTGATATTAATTTTTGCAGTCGCCTTTTCTTCATCGCTTATTTTTGTAAATAATAGCTCGGATATTGGTATGCTGAAAAAAAACTTTGACATTGTATCGTTTACATGAAATATTATATAATCGGGATGAATAACAGAACTGACGGGATTATACAGGAAGGCGACATTTTTATTTATAACAGAGGGTTTATATGAAAAGCATCCTGCCAAAAAAATAGAGAGAATAAATAAATGTTTGTGAAACAAACATTTATTTATTCTAATATTCCAGCACCCAAACCTGTGATGTTCCGCCTTCCCTGATTCTGATAATTTCCTGATATGCTTCATTTAAAGTTGGAAATGAATTTATGATATTATAATAAAATTTATTTTTAGGACCCATTATTTCTGAATCAAAGCCCCGTGAAATAAGTATTGCATTAAATGTTTCAGCTTGTGCAGCAGTTTTAAAGCTACCTGCAACAATTTTATACTTTTGGGTTTTATCAGCTTTGCCTTGCACAGGAATAACACCGGAAGGTTTTGTAACAGTTTTTTCTTCCTTTGGATGTTTTTCTAAAACTTTATCAGAGCTTGTTTCAATATTTGAAGCGTTAATAGTAATTTCTTTTGGTTTACTATCACTTATTGATGTAATTGCTTTCAAATCTGCCAATATTTTTATGTCAGATTGAGCAGATGAGCCGGTATCATTTTTATCACCAAAACAATATAAATATCCGTCGCGCGATGCAATAAATATTTTATTATCATCAGCAATAGGGGTTGATTCAAAAATGCCCGGCTTACGGTCGAGAAGGGTAAATTTCATTTGATTATTAAATTCAAAAATATATATACCGCCATAACCGGCAGCAATAATTCTGTTATTTACAATAATAGGAGTTGAAATTGAAGCTCCGATATAATATTTGTACAAAAGCTTTGGTGTTGGAAATTGCTTTTTATTATTAGGTCCGGTTACAAGCTTCTTTGGTTCTAAAGATTTATGATTAATTATATATAAATATCCGTCAATTGCCGAAAATCCGCATAATGAAATACTGGAGTCGCATTTATATTTATCGTTTACGGCGACAGACCCGATAATTCCACCATGCCATTGTCCGAACCGTTTATCGAGAGTAGGGAAAAACCACACAATAGATTTATCAGGAGGCAATGCAGGATTGAGCTTAATTACACCGCCGCTGCCGGGAATATATTGTTTTTCGATGGTTACTAAAAGACAGCTATCGCTTGTAACTACCGGTGATCCGTTGAGATCTGCAGCAAGGTATAAATCCCAGTCAATTTCTTTCTTTGTCAGATTATAGCCGTAAACATGGCCTGACCCGCAGGTGATATAAATATGATTTCCCAGCAAACAGGGAGACGATTCGGTTACCAGGTCTTTCCCGTGAAGAATTTTATCTTGTTCTGTGTATAAATATAATTGATTTATAATGTCGGGTGACGAAGTGGAATTAATGCTGTCAAATTTTTTTTTATCAGGATCAAGTGCAACAAATAAGCCGTTTTCTAAGCCGATATATGCAGTATCGTTTACTACCAATGCCGAGCCATCAACATCCATACTGTAGCATTCGGTCTTTTTCACATTAAGACGCCATAATTCTTTTCCTGTCAAATATGAAACGGCCCATCTTCGGCATTTTCAGCTTTGGAGTTTATCCAGAAAGTTCCGGTTCCTTTAATAACATCGTCAAATGAATATTCCCAGATGATTTCACCGGTTAAAGCATCAATTTTTTTCAGCTTATGGTCATAAGCCCCCTGTATCAAATATTTTCTTTTTCTTTCCTTGATTAACAAAGGTTGCCCTGTCCACCCTGCACCAAACCATATTGACGCACGACGGCTATTGGGAATATAAGTTTTTCCGCTTCCAAGATATTTGCGCCAAATAACATCAAGCTTGGATGAAGCGGAGTTGCCATAATAATTTTTTTGTTCATTGCCCAGAAATGTACTAATAGCCGGGACAATTGTATCTTGTATCTTTTTGGGGCGAGTAATGCTGTCGTATATGAAATGATTTTGTGTTACCGCAGGCAATTTAATAACAGAAATGCTCTGGTATGCGTGATTCAGAGGCCAAAATATTTGTATAAGCATCAATATAAACCAGGCAAGCGATATCAGTACTTTATTTAACATATAATTAAATAATTAGTAACTGGTTAGGTCTAAATTATTTCATACGGATATTATCCCACCGAAGTACGAAAAAGCTACGAATTTACGAATTACGAATATTAAACATAGTGTGATTTACAATCGTATTGTAAATATTTATCAATCTGTAAATTCGTATATTCGAAAAAAATTCGTACTTCGATGGGATAATCAACAAAAAATAATAACCTAAATAGTAACAATAATTATTGCTTGCAAAGTTACAAATTTTCAGGAAATTACAAAAATGTACTTTGGGCGTGATAAAACCCTTAAACGTTAAGCGTAGTCTCCTGACTACGCTTCACAAAATAGCGTTCTCATGAACGCAATTTGATACACTATGGTCTAATATGACGCTCAATTGTCTTACAGACGAATTTCCGGGTAGAGCGGTTCGTTGCCTCCCCGCTCCCCCACATACCCGTACGAGCAGTTTTCCCGCATTCGGTTCTTCT
>JACQWN010000153.1 GCA_016209245.1 Bacteroidia bacterium | reverse complement strand
TGCTAACAATCCATCAAAAATTGAACAGGTTTATTTGCAGATAAATGACGCTGTAAGTATTATTACATCTGCGTTTAAGATGGTTGCATAATGTAAAAAAAACGTTAATTTTATTCACGTTTTAGAAAAGTTAAAACATAAGGTACAGCTTTTTTAATTTGTTACGCAATTATTTCATTTTTGACGATTGTAAGTATTTACAATTTCTATCATTTGTGAAAATCTATAGTAATCATTTCTGATTTGTTCCGAAAGCTCTTTATTATCGCTAAAAAATGATGCAAGCGATTCTTTTTCTTTAATCCTGTCTGAAAACAATCTTTTTTCTATGATAAACGGGTCAGACAAATCCTTGAGAAGAATATAAACTTTTTCTAAAGTACCTTCAGGATTACAGGAACATGTTATTTTTCTGATTTGTGAAAAATATAAGTTTACTGCGCCGCTATTAATTTTTTTACAAAAGCTGCGGTTGTCTATGTCTAAATCATTTGGAATTATTAAAGATATATATTCGTCGTCACCACATTTATATGACCTTACTTCTGTAACATCATACTTTATCGCTTTTTGATTAGAATCCGGCTTAAATGAAACAAATTTATAAAAATCCGTTTTTTTTATTTTTACCAAACCCAAAACTGTATCATTTTGTATTTTAACAATATAACCATAATTCCATCTATTATTTTGGGATTTTATGGGTGTAATTTCAAGAATCAGCATGAAAAATATTAATAACCATGAAAATTTCATGTTCAACTGATTATTTTCATAGTATCAAGAGCTATAATCAACTCTTCGTTAGTCGGGACTACCATAATCTTTGCTTTTGACGAGGGTTTGCTTATGACAGCTTCTTTTCCCTGTGTTCCGCTATTAGCTTGGTCATCAACTTCAATACCAAGATAGTCAAGATTACTGAGTATGTTTTTGCGGATTTTGTCGCCGTTTTCACCAATGCCCCCGGTTAGTATCAATATATCAAATCCGTTCATGGCAGCGGCGAAGGCGCCTATATATTTTTTAATCCTGTAAGCGAACATATCTAATGCGAGCAATGCCCGTTCATTTCCTTCCAGTGATTCATTTTCAATTTCACGCATATCGGAGGATATGCCGGATATTCCCAGCATGCCGGAATGTTTGTTAATCAGAGTATTTGCACTGACAAAGCTTAATTCTTCTTTTTCCATTAAGAATAACAGGACGCCGAGGTCCATATCTCCGGCTCTTGTTCCCATAATTAGCCCTTCAACAGGCGTGAATCCCATAGTAGTATCAATGCTCTGACCATATTTGATAGCAGCCATTGAACAGCCATTTCCAAGATGACAGGTAATGATTTTTTGTGTTTTTATATCTACGCCTAATATTTCGCATGCACGCGCCGATATATATCTATGGCTTGACCCATGAAAACCATAGCGGCGTATGCCATATTTTTTACAAAGAGAATATGGCAATGCATACATATATGAATGTTCAGGCATTGTTTGATGAAAAGCGGTATCAAATACTGCTACCTGGGGCACTCTGGGCAGCAGCGATTTCATGGCATATATCCCTTTCAGATTGGGTGGATTATGCAGCGGCGCCAGACTGACAAGCTCTTCTAATTGTTGAATAATATCATCGGTGATAAGAACACTTGATTGAAATTTTTCGCCACCATGTACTACCCTGTGGCCAATACCGGCCAGCTCGTTAACATGATTCAGGCTTCCGTGTTTTTCACTTGTCAATACTCCAAGTATATATTCAATGCCAGACCCATGGTCAAGTATTTCACCTATAAGCATTATTTTGTCTCTATCATTACGTTCGTTTTTCATTGCGTTCGTTTTTAAGGTAGGCGCCTTTTAAACCGACCTTATCAACAATGCCTTTTGCTAAAACCTTCTGTTCGGTCATTGCATATAACTGATATTTAATCGAAGAACTCCCGCAATTCAATACTAATATTTTCATAATAATTTCTTTAGATATTATTTTCTTTTTGCCCGGCAAGAATATTAGCTCGTATATCGAGCAAAGCGTCAATTTCTTTGGAACTAAGCCCGGGCTTTTTCAACATTTCATCAATCATATGAATATTCTGAACAGAGTGGTCCGGTTTCTTTTCAACAGGCATTTCAGCATCCTGCTGAATTTTTGTGGCATAATCCTCTCCAAGCTCCTGCTTAAGCTGATTAATAATCATCGTTACCATTTGATGAAACGGTTCCCCCATACGGTTCATCACATCACGGGGGAAATTTTTTTTCATCATTTCATAATTATTAATGAGAAAATCAATATTACTAATAAATGTCTCATCAAAACCATAATGATGAACTGTCGCTTTTGCTCTTAGCTTTTTGAACAATTCTATCAGCTTATCCAAATTATCGCTAAAGTTGGTGTTATTTTGTTGTTCCATAAATAATATTTTTGTGCCTTTTGCATTACAAAGTAAATACCAATTTTTAAAAATGACAAATTTTTTATATATAGAAATTTGGAATGTAGAGACGTTGCATGCAACGTCTCTACATTCCAAATTTCTCTTATCTTTGCAGATTAATGACAGAATCCGATTTATATATAAATATCCATTCACATCATGAATCGAATGATAAAGCGGAATTTGTCATAAAAAATATTTTCGTTCAGGATTTTGAAACCAATAAAAATTTCAATGCCCCTTTTTGTTCTGTCGGTTTACATCCATGGCATATTAAAGACGGATTAGTTGAAGAAAGGTTGCAAAAAATTGAAACACTTGCGAATAGTAGGGAAATTATAGCTATAGGTGAAGCCGGACTTGACAGAAATATAGATACAGACATCGGCATTCAGATTAATATATTTACAAGACAACTGGAAATTGCTGAAAAATTCAAAAAACCCGTAATAGTTCATTGTGTAAAATCATATTCTGACATATTGGCTGTACGAAAAACAAGAAAAATTAATATTCCCTGGATAATTCACGGATTTAATGAAAATGAGCTGATAGCAAATAAATTAATTTTATCGGGATGTTTTTTATCTTTTGGTCATTTAATATTAAACCGAAGCACAAAAGCAAGTCGTACATTTATAAAAATCCCTGCAGACAATATTTTTTTTGAAACAGATGAATCGGATATGGAAATTAAAAAAATTTATCGGGTTGCGGCTGAGAAAAAAAATATAGAGATAAATATATTAAAAAATCAGATAATTAAAAATTTTAATAATTGTTTTCTATCCAGCATTATTCACAAATCTGGTTAAAATATATGACTAACCCCGTCTTTTAAGGCGGGGGTTAAAAATTTTTTAAAAATATGGATTCGAAATGGGATATCAGAACTAAATTATTATTAGGGGAGAACGCTATTGAAAAACTTTCAAAATCTCATGTTTTAATTGTTGGATTAGGCGGTGTGGGGGCGTATGCTGCAGAAATGCTCTGCCGTGCAGGAATAGGGACTATGACATTGGTTGACGGAGATACTGTTCAGCCAAGCAACCGTAACCGTCAGTTGGTCGCATTAATCAGCACTGAAGGCAGAGCAAAGACTTCAATACTGAGTGAACGGTTTTACGACATAAATCCCTATATTAAGCTGAATATCTTTCAAGAATATCTGAAAGGCACCCGGATAAAAGAAATTCTTGATATTAATTATGATTATGTAATAGATGCTATTGATTCTCTTTCACCCAAAGTATTTTTTATTCGTCAATGTTTGACAAATAAGTTGCCTATTGTAAGCTCTATGGGTGCGGGTGGCAAGCTTGACCCGTCGCAGGTGCTTGTTGCTGATATATCCGAATCGTACAACTGCGCTCTTGCCAGAATGCTTCGTAAACGGCTTCATAAATTCAAAATAATTTCCGGTTTTAAAGTTGTTTTTTCTCCTGAACCGGCAGCAGGTGATATTGAGTTGACCGGCAATGAACAGAATAAAAAATCAATTATCGGCACTATTTCATATATGCCGGCAGTTTTTGGCTGCTTTTGTGCATCGGTTGTAATTAACGACCTTATCTATAATTTTTCAAAAGGTTGAAAGTTGGTTTACTATACTGCAAACGGGTCGCTGACGCTCCATAGCTTTAGCGACGGAGCGATAAATTTCCGCATTTTGAAAAGTTGGTAGTAGTAGTTGGTAGTGGTTGAGTTTCAAATGAAACAGGGACAATTTTTAAATCTTAAAAATCTCTTTATTAATCATTTCACCTGTTGATAACTTTTTAAATTTTTTGTATCTTTGTATCGCAAAACAATAACAAATATCAGCCTCAATTCATTATTA
>JACQWN010000498.1 GCA_016209245.1 Bacteroidia bacterium | reverse complement strand
CACTACAAGTTATTTAAAATATTGACGAATCTTTGTTATAATACGTCAGTATCATCCCCCTGCTCGTAGAGAGGGGGAACGAGGGGGTGAGTATGCTACATAAGTTAGCACTTATGGGCTATAGCCCACTTTCTGACTTTTTCAGCAAACCCTACTTAAAAACCTGCTTATTATTTACAAAATATTACAAATTTCAAGCATGTCATATTTTGGCAAAATGCCTGTAAAAGAGTTGATTATTTTACTTGATCTACAAAATATCAAAGAACATTTTTGCAACTGTCTGAAATTCTTTTAGTTTATTTGGTACACGAGTGGTTTGACAATCATTTTAAATAAACAATGTTATACATAAAACGGGGTAAATTTCTGCATTTTATTCCGATTTATTTGGAATGATAGAGACGCCCAAATTGGGCGTCTGTACACTCCGTTTGTTCCATATATTGTCATTAAAATAGTGCGGAAATTTATCCCTTTCACAGTATTAATAAATTATTATACGGAATAAATTATGTAAAGGTTACATAAAAATAGAAAAATTGTTACCGCTCAAAATTTCTATGTAACCCTGTATTTGAAAAATGTCCAATATTTCACTATCTTTGTGGAAAATAATACAATGCAAAAAGATTTATTCCATAATCCATCATGAGCGACACTTTCACTGCAAAAACAGAAGATTTTATTAATTGGGCTGAAACCGCTTTTGTTCACTATATGAACGGATTTTTTGCCGATTCACTCACCAATATGCGTAAATCCGGAGAAGCAGCCTGCAAACTTTTAATAATTTTTAAATATTCTGAAAAAATTGCTGAAAACAAAATTGTACAAAAGAGCTTTAATGAATTAATTGAATTAATTATCACTGATGACCTGGCGCCAAAAAAAGCAATTAATTGGCTTGAAACAATTCAGATACACGGGAACATTGCTACACACGACAACCGTGTGATTTATGAACAGGCGCATTATTGCATTACAGCTCTGAGATTATTGGTTTATTGGCTCTTTAATGAATTCTTAAAAACAGCCATACCATCCTCTTTGTCAATTGCGAGCGAAAAATTAACCGAATCGACTCTTGGGGCGGTTACTGCAAAAAAAGCGGAAGCTGAATTGAAAGAGCTGCGAAAGGAAAAAGAATTATTTGAAAAACAATATCGTTCATTAAACGCCAAAAACAATGAAGAGAATCTAAAAACACAACAATTAAATGATGAATTAAATAAAGCTAAAATAAAAATTTCGGAGATTGAAGAGGAATGTAAAAAAATTGAACAGCTGGAATATGAAATATCAAAAACCAAAGCTGAAACCGAACAATGGAAACAGAAATATGAGGAAGCTAATTTTCATAAAAGAAAAACGGTTAAATTAATTAAAAAAATATCCATGACAGGAATAATTATTATTGCCGTAGCACTATCAATTCTGTTTTTAATAAAAAAGCAAATATTTTCACCAAAGCTGAATCAGAATGAACAAATCGTAAATTTCAAAGCGTCACAGCAACCATGCGATACTTTCAAAGTAATCCTAACATCTCTTAAAATTCTTCAGGACAATCCTAATATTTCAATCAAGTTTGAAGAATCGCTGGAAAACTATATCAGAACAAAGGTAAAGGAAAAAGGAATAAGAATTGATTTTTTTTATTATCCGGTTTCTTCAAAAATTCCTGTAACTTGCGAGGAAGCGGTTAATATGGGTATGAAAAAAGATGCAGACCTGATATTTTTTGGCGAATTATATGAACCCTTACATAACGACAGCTTCGAGGTAAAAATAAAATTTTCAAATACAAGTAAAGAAAATCAAATCAATGATGAAATCATGCTAAGAGCTTTTTCCAAGCTGACAGACAGCTCTACCATAAAAATATTTAATGAAATTGAAAATTGTATTTATATAGCGTATGCAAATCATTTAATATTTTATGGAAAATATTCTGATGCCCTTGCTGTGTTATATAGTGCTAAAGGTATTACTAAAGCTCAGGAAGTAGCGGTCTGTGCTTTGCTTTCTAATTGTCATTTATATCTGCAAAACTATGAGCTTGCTATGAAAGAAGCTGAAAAACTCATCAAGCTACAACCCGACAGTGCATATCCTTATGCGGTACTTGCAGAGGCTCTCAAAGCAAAGGGAAATTATTCTGAAGCAGAAAAGTACTATCAGAAATCTTTACAAATTAGGCCTGATAATATTAGTACGCTTGTTGGATATGCTGATTTTTATGCAAGAGAGGAAATTCGTAATCTTCAAAAATCCAAAGAAATTTTACAACAGGCAATTGTATATGACAGCACTGTTTTGGTTTCATGGAGATTTCTGGGTGATGTGGAATATTTATTAAAAAATTATAATATTTCTTACAAACATTACTTAAAATGTCTGAAAATTGATTCTGCCGATATTTTGGCTAAACAAAGAATTGCGGAGATATTAGCTTTCTATTTCGATGAACCGGAAAAAGGTCTGGAATATTTGTACAGTATTTTAAAAAGTGACAGCACTAATGCCTCCGTACTATTTACTATCGGAAATATCTATACGTCAACGAAAATTAAAGATGCTGATAAAGCAAAATATTATCTGTCAAAGAGTAAAATATATGACACGGAAAAAACAAATCTTGCAGATTTTGGTCTTGGCGTTGCAGCTTATGAAAAGAAAGATTTTAAAACAGCAATAACATATTTTTTGAAACTTTATTCTCCAGATAATTCAGACTTAGATCTTTATGATTACATTACACGAACATATATTAATTTAAAAGAATATGACAATGCATTAAAATATCTTGAACATGCTTACTGGCTCGACAGCATGAACAATTTTTATAACTCTAACTTGGGTATCTTTTATTTTCTGGCTGAATACAAGCATCAAAATATTGACAAGGCGGCAAGTTATTTTGAACGGGCATTAAAAACCAATCCTTATGATATATTATCATTGACTTATCTTGGAAGATTATATTATAACCAGCAGAAATTTTTAAAATCCAAAAATATTTATAAAAAGCTCTATTCGCTGGATCCTGATAATGTTGATGTTAATAAAGGTTTGGGTTATTTTGCAGAACTTGATTCAAATTTTACAGAAGCACGAGCATATTATCAGAAAGCTTTAAAGATCATACCGGATGATGACAATACGCATGCAAGATTAGCGATGGTTATGATGAATATTTCACCCAAAAAATATTTGGAAGAAGCTTTATTTCATGCACAAAGAGCGGTTGAATTAAATTCCGATGATCATGAAAATCTGTTAATTCTGTCGCAAGCATTGTTTCTGAAAGGCGATTATAAAAAATCCAGTGAATATTACTATAAAGCGATTGCGATTAAACCATCGTTGAAACATGCAGGAATGGAGCAGACCTTTGCTGAAAAAGGACTGTAAACTAAGAAATTTCTTCTATCCAGTTCCGGTATTTCTCTATTTGAGCTTTATTAATTCCCAGTTTGCTTACATGTACCATTTTCAAAGGAACTTTGATAGTTTTACCGAGGTATTTACACGATGCAAACAAGCCCTGATTTTCATAGTATAATGGCTCTAATATTGAATTCACCTCAATGTCATATCGCATTTTATCAAAAATACCTTCATCAGTAAGATAAAATCCATTAAAGGGAAAAATAAGTTTTTCGTTTAAATATTTTGCATAAAATATAAAATCCTCATGCTTATATAATAATTTTCCTTCAGTCAATCTATAAATTTTATCACTTTTTTTTAGTCTTTTTCTTTCTATTACTTTTTGTTCAAAATCATTATCAATAATTACTTTCAGCTCTTTTTGCTTGAAAATATTATCTTCTCCATCTGGTTGTATTGATTCTTCTGCTAAATCATCATCTTTCTTTTGTCTATAAAAGTTATCTTTGAATTCATTATTTCGTACATTATTTATCAATTCTGCAATTAATTTATTAGTAACATCCTTTATAGCAGAATTAATACTTGAGCTGAAAAGTTCATTTTTAATAATAAAAGGTTTGATAAGAATTTTATCTGAAGTATATTTACCAACGAAAATAAGTGAAAACAGTTTTTTAGCACTTTCCTTATTCAATTCCAGCAAACAGGTATTTCCGGTTCGTGCATAAAAAAATATTTGTTCAATTTTTAATTTTTTTAGCTCATTGTTATCCTGTAGCTTTGAAAAATGTATCAGGTCATAAATATTATCATAGTAATTAATTGTATTAATTTTCTTTTCTTTGAATTCAGAACTTGTAAGTAAAAAATCAGACAAATCAGAAATATTGGTATCAGATTGACAAGCTAAAAAGAATGAATTTCTGAGTGAATTCAGTAAATTGCTATTTTTTGATATAGCTGATTTTATTACCCAAAGTATAAAAATCACACTTTTACGGTTGATTTGTTTTGGATTCATAAAAAATAACTATTTTTAGAAGTGTAAAAATAGTTATTTTTTATTATTTTCGCAATAGTAATATCGTTAAAATATTCAAAAATTGTTTTTTTAGCTTATTATTTTTTATATTTAATGTTTTTTTGCAATTGCAACTGATTCCTGTAGGTAATGCTATAATGGCCGACTTATACAACTTGATGGTACACAGAAAGAACCATACCAAAACAGGAATAAAGTTCTGGAGATAATAAAATCAGGACAAAAAAAATAAAATTGATATAAAAGAAGTTTTGAATAAAATTTTTATTATTTTTGAAAAAAAATATATATATTTGGTATAAATTTTTTACGAGGAATTGCATTTATATCAGAAACAGCTTAAATAAATGAAAACAGATATTGTAAAAAAGAAAGAGAATTTAGAAATACGATTAAATGAAAATTTGAAAAAGTATTTTGGATTCAACGTATTTAAAGGAAACCAGGAGGCTATTATACGCAATGTATTTGATGGAAGGGATACATTTGTACTGATGCCGACAGGCGGTGGAAAATCGTTGTGTTATCAATTACCTGCATTACTGATGCAAGGGACAGCTATTATAATATCTCCTCTTATTGCTTTAATGAAAAATCAGGTGGAT
>JACQWN010000497.1 GCA_016209245.1 Bacteroidia bacterium | reverse complement strand
TAATTAATGGTTTTTCATTATCATTTCTTATATAAGCACCTTTTTCTACTATAATTTTATTTATCCTGTCAAATTCATTTTTAATTTCCATAACTGAAATTTCCGACCTGTAATAAGATATTTTTCCGTATTCGTCATTTACAAAATTTTCGCATATTTCATCAACAGATTTGTTTTCATTTTTCATTCTTATTAGCTCTTGTAATTCCCATCGGCATCCTCCTATATTTTTCAAAACCAATTCAATTTCTGTATGCTTAAAAGCTTCTTCTTTTAACCATTTAGAAACAATATTGTCAGAAAAATGATCAACAAAGTAAAAATTAGAAGTTTTTTTCAGCTTTGAACTATTATAAATTTCTTCGATGAAATAGCTGTCTGATGTTGATAATATTATATGTGTAGTGTGTGTAACCTTAGTCAATCTGATAAATAAATTAAACAGTTCATCAATCAAATATTTTTCCCCATTAATATAAATATTTTTTAATAATTGAATTTCATCAATGATAATGATGGGTTGTTTTCCTTTTTCTTTTGCAGATTGGAGCTTTTGTTCAATTATCTTAAATGCATTTTGCTTTAAAATTTTTTCATCGTCGAAATTAATCCCAAAAAAACCAACATTAACAGTAATTCCGTCAACAATATCTTTTACTTTTCCATATAATGTTTTAGGGAAAAAAGTATCAAGGAAGCTGTTAAAATCATAAATCAACATTCCCCGCAAATCAAGAAAGTTGACCACAAATTTTTTGGTATCAATTTCGTTAACGACTTTATTTAACAGAGTACTTTTCCCGCCGCTTTTAGGGCCATAAAGAAATAACAGCGAATTAGGTTCGCTGTCAAAATAATTATGCAGGTACTTTATTTCTGATTCTCGGTTAATAAATTTCATAAAGTTTTTTAGTTTTATAATGACAAATGTAAAGTAAAATTTTAATTTTACACATCTGTTATATTATTTTCAAAATTAACTATTTATCAATACACATCCGTAAGCTGCGAAGAACTGCGATTTTTCAGGGCTTTCACAATTAGCAAATTTTTTCCTGAACAAATTTATTATTATTGGATGCATGTCGGGGATACCGCCGGTTAGAATAAGAGCATCTTCTATCGGCGACAGCTCGATGCATCGTTCAACAATAGAATTATATAGCCCCAGTATGATATTAGAAAGCCCGATTCCTTTTTTAATCATGTCTATAATTTCCGACACTGCGAAAACAGTGCGGAAACTGTTGATTTTTATCTCTTCTGTTGTCTGCAATGCGTAATCGTTAAATTTTTCCGGTGAAATGTCGAGACGATATGCGATTTCTTCAAGAAAAGAACCTGTGCCTGCAGCGCATTTTCTGTTGAGCCGGAATCTATCAACTTGACCAATCTTGTTTATTTTGATAAACTTTATATCCTGGCCGCCAATATCAATGATTGAACATTTTTGTTTGTATTTTTTATAAACGGCTTTTGATAATGCCATAATCTCAGAGCTTGGAACAAAAGGAGATTGGATTTCTTCACGTCCGTAACCGCAAGTAAATACAGGAAATTGAATTTCATGGTCCACAGAAAATGTCTCTATGATTTTATTCGCTGATTTATTAAAATCAAAACCTGTCTTCACCAGTCGCCGGTCAATAATTTTATTCCGGGAATCAACCAAAACACCTTTTGTATATGACGAGCCAAGATCTATTCCGATTCTGTACATGTATTATAAATAACGTTTGTTAGTTCAGGTATCTTTAAATCTAAACTTTTTTCCGTAAGGTTGCCATTTGCGAATGCTTGTAATGCTTCTTTATACCTGATTTTTATTAGTTCTCCTGACATTTTATTTCAAATTTTTTAAGTTTTTATTTCCAAGCAATGATTTCATTTGTGTTATAGCAATGCTGTTTAATTGAACCAATCGTTCACTTTGCGATAAACCCTGATTAATCAGTAAAGCATTGATACTTTCCATATTTGAGAGTACAACCAGTTGTTCGATAGTAGCCATATCTCTGATATTGCCTTCTGCATTTGGATTTTCGTTTCTCCATTGAACGGCAGTTTTTCCGAATAATGCCATATTGAGCATATCAGCCTCATTAGCATACACAAAACTGATTTGGTGTTTGGTCAATTCAGGAGGAATAAGATTTTCTTTAATAGCATCGGTATGGATATGATAGTTCACTTTTGCTAATGATCTTTGAATATTCCACTCTAATTTTAAACGGTCATTCTCATCTGCTTTCAGGCGTTGATATTCTTTAACCAACAATAACTGAAATTTTGGACTAATCCACATGCCGAAATGGAAGGCTATATCCTTATGTGCGTATGTACCGCCATATCTGCCTGCTTTTGCTGTTAATCCAATGGCACCTGTGTGTTCAATCCATTGTTTTACAGAGAGTACAAAGTTGTTACTCCCTGCAGAATTTTTAATTGTACCGAATTCGGTACAATTAAAATTGGGGTTATATAACACTTCCCATTCGCCAAGGTACTCTATTGTACTTTTCAGGCTCAGCCATTTAATAATAATAGCTTCTTGCATTTGGCTCTTAGCCATATCTGTCATCGAAATGTAGTCTTCTTGTTTTTGGAAAATAACAGCTATTTCTTTCCCTTCAATAATTATCGTTTTTAGCTTATTCATGTTTGCTTTGAATGTTTATCAGATAATTGTGCTATAAATGTTTCAATCGCAATAATACTTTGTTCCTCGCTGTAACACCTGGAATCATTCAAATCGCCGTTAATTTCCAGGTATGGAATATTTGTCTGGTTCATCAGTCTGCCGGGCAATTCATATCTGTTGTTTGAATTTCTCAGGCATGTTTTTGATTCATGATAAATGATGCCGTCAATCGAAAAATCAGACATCAATTTTTCCAGGACTTTTTCCTTTACATCGTCTGCCCTTACAATAAAAAGTTTACAATAAGCCAGTGCAGAAGATTCAAAAGGATCTTTCGGATCTAGATCATCGAATATCCGGCTGTTGCAATAGGTAGAGGCGATTATGCATGTATCGAGCTTAGCAAACAACTTAGCCATGCTGCTTAGCTTAAACCACAGAGGCATCCCGTCCCAATAAATTCTGTACCGCTCATTTGTAACCGAGCTGATATTATTCCTGAGCCGGTTTTGCAGCTCTTCCAACAATATGACATAATAATCGTTAGCGTATTGGGTACCACGCATAATTACAATTGGGCCCATGTGTATTACCGCATCGAAAAAATTAATTGGCGAGGGTTTATTCATGGCTGTTTCCAGAACTTTACGCCAGAGAACACAACCGTCGTGCGACAAGCGGACAGTTTCTCTGAACCGGTCAATATCGAATTTTTGAGTTGAAACTTTTTCCAGTTCGGGAACCAGGTCTTTAAACTGTTTAGAAACATTTTGAATAATGCTTCCCGACAATTTATTTATGCAGTAAGGAGTATGAATTCCTAAAACAGGGACCTTGAAATGCCGTGCAAAATAGGAAAACCAGTCTCCAACCTCACGGCACTGATTGGTATTGTAAACTAAAATATCCGGTTTTGGAACCGATGCAAAACCGCTTTTCTGGAGAGGTGTTTCATTTTGAAGAAACGCACCTACATCGCTGGTCAGATAGGAACAAATATCAGGAGAAAACCCATGAGCGACTGCAGAAGGAATATATTTATCAGCAGTTTTTGCGGCACCAAGCATAGCCCCGTGGTTTTCGGGGAAGTAAACTTCAAAACCTATAGAATATAATAATTCCGCAGGTCCTACGCTTGTGCACCATGCAATTTTCTTCTTTTTGGTTTCAACCGCCTCTTTCAGCCGTGAAAAATAATCATCCATTGTTATCCGGAGATGATTTACAGATTGAAGTTTTACAATGTCTGTTTTATCTGAGCTCATTTTGTTTATTTATTATAATTATTATGAGATACTTTCTAGTTTCTTGCGAAGATTTTTGGTAAATTCGGCTTCTACCTGTTTGGCTTTGGCCATCATAATCCTGTTTCCGAACATTGCCAGCTTACCAACTATGTTTGCATCGCATTTATAGGAAACCTCGACTTCTCCGCCTTCATGTCCCTTGAAATCTATGGAAGTTTTCATTGTAAAACGGCCTGCTTTCCCGATATCTTCACCTTCGCCTTTCATTTCAATATGATAAGGTGCGTCTAATTTTGTAAGAAATATTTTAAACTTAAACCGGACTCCGATGGGTCCGACTTTTTGTTTGACAATACAATCATACGTCTTTTCATCGAGACGTTCTATCTTTTCAGCACCGGGTACACAGGCGCGTAATGTTTCCGCTTCTAAAAGCGAGTCCCAAAGCTTTTCAATGGGTGCTTTTAATGTGAATTTACCTTCAAGTAACATATTTTAAGTTTTAAGAATGTAAAATGTAACTACTCAGTATGATTAAAGCATTAAAAAACAAATATTTGCCACAAATTACACAGATTATAATTTATTAGTTTAATAAATTTTCACAAAAAAACCACCTTCGGTAATAATAAATCTGTGAAATCTGTGGCTATTACGGCTAACATAGTGGCTAAGTAGTTACTGTAAAATTCCAGACATTTTTCATTTACTAATTTACAATTTAATTTTTTTTCACACAAAGACGCAAAGTTCGCAAAAAATATTTAACAATATAGCAATATAACAATTATATTCTTATCCCCAACACAGTTATATCATCTATCTGTTCGTACTTTTTACCATTAAAATTCATCCATTTTTCCAAAGCCATTTCAATTTGTTCGCCTTGTTCTTTCATTGGTCTCGCCTGAGGCGAGACGGATATTTCAGCTATTATTTTTTTGAAAGCCGAATATTTTAACTTTTTACCTTTTGGTCCACCGAACTGGTCGGCAAAGCCATCGCTAAAAAGATAAAGACAGTCGCCTTTTTCAACTTTAAACTGATGATTTGTAAAGTCGTTCATAACGGGGTGAATGGCTATGGGCATTTTGTCGCCTTTAATTTCTTTTAATTCAAACGGTTGCGATGCAACCGTTTGAATTAAATATAGAGAGTTATTTGCCCCTGCCCACTGACATTCGTTAATTTTGGTATTAACAACGAGCAATGAAATATCCATCCCATCTTTTTGCTCGCCACTGACACCTTTTTGTTGCAAAGCGTTAATTATCGCTTTTCTAAGTTCGTTTAAAACCTGGTTTGCCAGAGTTAGTTCCTGTTTACGGACTATTTCGGTTAAGAAACTTATACTAAGCATGCACATAAAAGCACCTGGAACGCCATGCCCGGTACAATCGGCAACTGTAATTATAGTGACGGTGTGACTTGCAGGCATTGTGCCACTAACAAACCCGTGACTACCAGTCACCCCATCACTAACATGACTAACAACCCGGGTTGTCCAGTAAAAATCGCCGGATACAATATCTTTGGGTTTAAATAAGATAAAATGTTCGGGCAAAATTGAGCGTGCTGATTCACTAACCGGCAGCACAGCTTCCTGAATGCGTTTTGCATAGTTAATACTATCAGTAACTTCTTTATGAATTTCTTCAATATAGACAATTCCGATGTTGCCGAGGAGTCCTGCAATTCCGTTTTTATTTCCAAGTTCTTCCGCTATTTTCAATGCCTTGAAATAATAATCCAATGCCTTGGGGTAATCGCCTTGATCGGAATAGACAAGTCCGATGTTGCCGAGGACTGCTGCAATTTTATTTTTAACCTCTTGTTTTTCGGAGAGATTCTTCGTTTCACTCAGAATGACATCATCCAACTTCAATGCCTTGAAATAATAATCTAATGCCTTGGGGTAGTCGCCTTTCAGGTAATTGTAAGCACCGAAATTTCCATAAGAGTTTGCTATTCCTTTTTCCCACCGGAGTTTTTTAGAAAGCGCTAAGGCACGCTTACCAAGAATAATAGAAGTGTCGGGGTTTTGGTACATCAACTCCCAGCCGAGGTCGTTGAGATGGTTTACTTTGCTGGTGTCTTCGTGGTCGGTTTTGAGGAGGAGAATGAGGGAGTCCACCTTGGTTAAAACTTCGGTG
>JACQWN010000152.1 GCA_016209245.1 Bacteroidia bacterium | reverse complement strand
GTCTTCCTGATTGGCTGTAATAGTGGTACCGTTATTTCTTACATAAAGTTTTCCATTGACATTAAACCCAACAACCCAGATATGCATATAAGGAGGAGTATCATCAATACCATTGGCAGAACCATTTGAGAACAGTACCGTATTTGCCTGTGGCTGTCCTTTAAAATAAAACTCAATGGTAAAGTCCATAAGGTCATCAATAACTACTGTTGAGCCGGTATTGATTATGACATATTCATCGTTGCCGTTAAAGACTCTTGAATAACCTGAAGGAAAAACTCTCCATTCTGCTCCGAAAAGGAAGAGATTACGATTACGTGCTTTGTCGGCGGTATTATCACCGGATGCTTCGCTCATTGTCCAGTATCCGCCAAGTCCTATTTCATTGCCAACAAGACTTTGATACCTCATTGACGCAATAGTTCCAAAACCAAGCGATTTTTCCCAAATACGGAATTCATGCAGGAATCCGTTAAAGAATTTAGTTCCGACTGAATTTCTTCCGATATACATTCTTCCTTCGCAGTTAAACATATTGGTAACGGGAATATCAACCAGTTCCTGGATGTCGTTAATGAACATTGAGAAATAATTATCTTCAATATTGTAAGTAATGGAATAATGCGCCCAGGAAACGAGGTCGCTGATAACAGGCGCAGAATTAATTGACCAGGATTGGAAGGTTTGGTCTCCCAGCGTGCAATAAAAATTTCCGGCGCTGTTAAAACCAATCTCCAATTCATTTTGAGAAAAAATAACGCCTTCCGACAAATCCCCTCTTCTTGTCCAGAATTCAATGGTAAACGATTTATTATCTAAGTTAACGCCTGTGACCGAGCTTGCATAATCCTGTTGGCCGTCGAAAAAGAGACAGGCCTGATGCATCAGGGGAGCTCCGTTTAACACACCTTTCACGGAGAAGTTCCATGGTGTAAGAATACCGGCTTCAATATTTTCATCAAAAGTAATCATCACGTCATCACCAGGAGAGAGTATTCCATCGGCCGGTTGCGGTGTTCCGAACACTTTGGGTCTTTTCACATCTTTCACACCATAAGCGGCAGAAGTTTCATTTACTGTTCCATCGAAACAAACAGAAACAGCCCTTAGTGCATAATCTCTGTCCTGAACGCCGGTCATATCGAACTTGTATGTCAGATAGCTTTGACCGTCAATTAGTGCTTTGGGTTCGGAAGCAATATCGAAGTCAACCACGTACATATAATATGACATTAATGTTGTCCAGCTTGAGGTAGAAGTGGGTCTGTATTGCATGAGAATTTTTTCCAGTGATTGATGCCCCAGATCATAACCGTCCACTTTGATGGAAAGAGTAGTATCGGAATTTGTATTTACCACCCACAAGTCGCTTGGAGTTTTTAATTCCACAGTAGTACAAACAGGTTTGAAATATGCTGAAATCCGCACCGTGTCAGTTAGATCATCTTGGCAGGATGAGCCGAGCACTATAGCCAGATTTTCATATTCAAAATGATCGGGTCTGATTTTTTCCACATAAATATATTTATTCATTGTTACGCCTGCTGCAACCAAAAGCATCACACCTCCGCCCAAATCGGAACCGTCCATGCTAATGTAAGCGCCTTCCTGATTAGAAGCGGCATCAATTGACAACAGGAACCATTGGTCCTCACCTGTTTCGCTGATATTTGATAACTGAACATGGAAAATAGCGGGTTCTCCATCCAGAACATCGGTTTGCAAAGGATTTTCGCAAGTAATAATAGGAATTTCCCTGCGCATGGTTGCAGCACCGAGCAAAGTACCCGGCTGATAATATTCTGTAATTTCGGCATCTTCGTAAGGGCACATGGTTTGTCCGCCTCTGGTGATAAATACAGGGCCGGTCTGGGTTTTGGGTTTTTTAATGTCCACGCTTAAATAATCACCAGCATTTTCATCTTTAAGAGTATAAGAGAAAGTGGTGGTGGTTGATTGGGTAGTTCCATTGGTGTTGGTGATAGTAGCGGAAGTCTTGAACTCCATATTCCATTCCATTCCGATACCTGCAATTTCAAACCCCAAAGTACTTGACAAAGAGGGAGAAATCATGAAAGCGAATGATGAAGTGAATTCCTCGCTTTTTTCATTTGTAACGGTATTTGAATATGACGCTCCTGCATCGAATGATATATTTTGAACCATTTCGGACTGCACTTTTTCTTTTTCATTTCGTTCTAAAGCAGCAATCCAACCTTCAATCTGTTGGTTAAAGAAGTCTATTGTGTCAACGAACAATGAATCACCCGGCCAGTCCAGAGGAATAGTAAAATTGTAGGAATCACCTCCTGAATAGCCGGCTGAAGTTAGACTGCCGGTGGTATTTTTCATTCCGAAATTTGGATCTTCCGGATTACAAATCACACAAGTATATATATCGGTATGATTAAGTAAATAAAGCTTTCTCAGAAGTTTTAAATTGGGTATCAAATAATTTTCAATATGGTATTTTGAGAAAATAAATCCGGTACCAAATTCAGGGTTAATTCTGAGTCCCTTGGTTATTCCGATATCATAGATTTCGCCATTATATTCTATAGGGTTACCGACGAATCCTTCGCCCATATTGATAGGCGCAAGGTCAACCTGAATGGAAAGTCCATAGACAATATTGGAAGAATTGCCTATAAACAAGTCGCCATCGCCACCGACATAATCATCTGCTTCGCTGGTGCTCCATGTTTCGGTAGTAGTGAACGACGTTGAAGTAGTATTATTGTCGGTAAAGGTTGTGGACATCTCAAGACCAATAGTCACGTCGGCTATTTGTTCAATTTCCGTAATGGTACCGGCTCCTACACCTGCCCAAATAATTTGCTTCATCCCTAAATCTACTTTAATGCTATTATTTAACGACAGTTCACTTCCCACTTCATAAGATGAAGATTGGGAGAAAGTAGTACCTGACTCTAAAGAAGCAAAGCTATTAGACCCTGGAGGATCTCTAATTATCATTTTTATTTCATTTGGACCGGTAGTAACAAAATTATTGCCTGTAGCCAATCCTCCAAGCAGGTAAGCCCTGAAAGGGCCTTCTGCACCGGTTTGCGGATCTGTATAGGGGAGCCATGGTGTTGAAATAGACCCGTTATTTCCTGTTTTAGCAACTATCGCCATTGTTTTGATATAGTCGCCTATTCCGCCGGTGGTGATATTTGGCAAACCGCCGGTAAAATTATATATTACTTCACCTTTACTATCAAGCTGATATGACATTAAATCTTTATCAATAGCCAGTGCATTCTGCACATCAACCTTTCCATCGGTAACGGGAACATTGTCTATTGCATAGTTATTGTCGCTATTGATGTACTGTTCAAAAACAGAAAATTTCAGCGAGTAACGACCTCGTTGGAACAACACGGGAAATAAGGTTTTTAGCGAACTATCGGCATTTACAAGGGGGATTACCGCTCCATCTCTTGTCGTATATTCTTTTTCCCAAAAATCAAGGTCGCCATTTACTTTTGTTACCGAAATGGACGGTAATTCCCTGTATATAAAATCAAAGTTAGCATTATATTGTACGCTGTCAATTCTATAGTACAGCAATGTATCTCCTTGCGTAGTAATAGCCAGGTCAATGACCACGCTATCAATTTCAGTCGTAAAGGAATAAGAATTAGTAAGGTCTAAAACAGTATGAAATTCATCGCCGTACGTATAATCTCCTGCAGTAATTGAATTAACCACATATTTTTCGGGTAAAAGCCATGCAACATATTCTCCCGTTTCATGGGCGGGATATATGCTTATTTCTTTTGGACTCAGATACTTTAAAATAAAAACCGTAGAGTCCTGAATTGTCAATTCGTCATCGCGATAATAATTATTGAACCATGACCCTGTAAAATCGTAAAATTTATCGGTAAGGTCATACGCTCTCTGGGTGGTAAGCGCCATTTCGGAGTATCCGATATTGTTAACGGTTTTGCTTAGACCTATAGGTTTTGCAGCCTGAATAGGTCCTCCGGTTACTTTTCCCACTACTTTTATCAGTGTGCTGTCAACAAAAGGCAGATATGGTATTGGCGCCTGAAAATTATATTTTGTCGGCGCGGTTGCGGGGAAACGGCCGGTATTCACAAAAACATGCCCGTTTTTTCTTACTTCAATATAGTGAAAGCCGATAGGAACTTCAATTTCATATTGCCCCATGTCATCTGTTTCAAGAGGGGTACCATCTGCCATAGTTAAAATTTGCCCGTCAACATAAAAATACACACCCTTAACGGGGAAGAAAGTATTTATATATCTGATGTCCCCACTAACGGTAAAAGAAGCGACATCAATAAAATCAACATTATTGTGGTTATTCGAACCTGGGCCAATATACAACTGTTTCATCGTAGGGTCGAACTTGTGTACCTCAAAGACAGGTGTGAAAGTATAAATTGAACCGATAGTATATGGAATACCGGTAATCAGGTAATTACCATTGGCATCGGTAATTCCCTTTACAGATAACTGCCGCGATAACGGTATAGTTGAAGAAAGAGAACAGCCAGACACAAAACCGTGATTTTCATTAAAATTCGAACTTATTCGTGAAATATCGTAAACAGTACTGTTGAACAATTCATTTAACCGTAAATAAACCTTTAACTCACTCTCGTTTCCGGCGATGTATCTGATTGATGTATTGTAAACTTGTTCCTGGGTAAGTCCTTTGTTCCAAACTCTGACTTCATCAATATAACCGGTAAAAGCATTTGAAGAATAGCCGATGTAAATATCATCGGAGTTGGAAGAAGTAGCGCTTGTTCGTAAAGCGCCAGTTTTATAAACCGTTAATTCATCGTAAAGTACATAAACAAACAATGAGTCAGTGGTTCTTACTGCATTGACACAGAAAAAAGTATCAGCTTTTTGAGGGAAATTAAGATTTAAAACCTGGCTGCCGGCAGTAAAAGTAATATTATTTAAACTGTGTTGTACTTTGTACTGAGTTCCTTTCTGGAATAAAGTTGTGGTACCGGTTGAAGTAGCTTTTACCCATGCCTGAAAAGAGAAGCCGGAGGAAAAACTAAAACCCGAAACATGCGGAACTCTAATATTACTGCTGGAAGAATAAAAGTATAAACCGTTACCGCCAAAATCGTCATCAGTTTCGGCAATAATACTGACACCCCGAACGCCTGTACCGCCTGCGAAAGTAACACTACCTGCAACAACCGCTGCAGGTATTCTGAAACCAATATCCTGACAATATGTATTAACAGGTGTTGATAAAATATCACCTTCGCAAGTTGTTTCGCCAACGATAGTGTAAACATAATAAATTCCGGCTTCGGCGGTTTCGTCGGCGTAAGTAGAAGTCGGGTCTATTGACTCAATAACGCTTCCAATTCCGGATTCACTATATTCTTTCCGGTAAATTTTGAAGTGTTCTATAATATTTTGATTGTCATAATCCCAGTTCAGAACAATTTTATCGTTATAGTAACCTTTTGAACAAACCAGATTTTTTGTTGAAGTAAAGGTATTTGTCAAAACAGGTTCTATTCTTGCATTGTTTGAAACAGCGCTGATTCTGTAATCACAGGAATTTATAGTTTTAACTTTATAAGTGTATGTTATACAACCGCCTGCATCATTATCAACATAAGAGGTCGTACCGGCAGTTAAATCGAATGTAGCAGTTCCTGCTTCTGAATATCTGATAAGCTCAATCTGAGTAGCATTTGCAACATTCGTCCAGGTAATGTTAATATTATTGGTTCCATAATTTGCCGTAGCTACCGGAGCTGTTGGTGTTTGCGGGTCAGGAATAGCTGAACCCACTGAAACGGAAGAATAATACATAGTTCCACAAACATTACCGGCGCCGACATCATAGTTGTATTGAACGCCGGGAGCAGCGGTATTGTCGGTATAATCTCTAATATCTCCGGTGACTGTTGCTAATAAGCTGCCATTTCTGCGTACCTTAAAATCTGTAGGATTATCGCCAAACCATTGCCATGTAATTTTGACTTGGCCATCGCATAAATCATTAGTCGCCGAAACGCCCGAAGGAGGATTTCCACCGCCAAGGGTGCTTCCTGTAACTTCTGAAGTTTGTTGACCTGCATTTGAGCAACTACCACCGCAGGTTGCAACAAAAGCAAGTTTGTAGTCGTGAGAACCGGAAGTGAAATGAGTATATGAATTGTTTATTGTTATGTCAAGCGGTGCGCCATCACAATATAACTGGTAATAACCGTAGTCACAATGACCTACTATGACATTATCAACTGAGGTCCACGACAATTCAATTTTATCACAAAATTCTGCATCCGATGCCAGCAAATTACCAGGAGCATGGGCTTTCCAGGGATGTATGTCAAATTCCAGAACAGCGTCACTTCCATCAATAGTGTTATCTGAACTTTCTACAACTCTGACTTTTGCCTGAAATCCGACATTATAAATACCGGCATCAACAGCAGCAGGGTTAAAATAATAGGTCACGTAGTAATGATTATCACTTTCACAATTCCAACATTGAACAAAATTTTCAAGTCCCGGATATGTATACTAAAAATAATAATTTAATGAAAGACTATCAACATGACGTACCCAGAAAATTGTATGCCACTGTGAATCAGTGCCCTTATACTGAACCCAAATATAATCTGTAATTTTATTACCGTTATTATCACAGGTAGTTCGTAATTTAATTCTCCCATCGCAAATTGAATCTGCATCGACACAAAGATTATCACAAGTTGCAACGCTGTAGCCGTAATTTGATAAAACTATTAAAAGAAATATCAAGAACAGTTTTTTAAAAAACATAAATATTGTTTTCATAATAAAAATATTTTATCAGTTAAACATTATAAGCATATTTGCAAAAATAGGCTAAATTTTATTTTGAGTTGCTGGAAAAAAGTTATTAACATTGCTATTGAGTATCGGCGTACTCACCCCCTCGGTCCCCCTCTCTACGAGCAGAGAGGGGGATGATACTAACGTATTATAACAAAGATGCGTCAATATTGCAAATAACACGGATGTATCGCCCCTCTCTATTAGTAGAGAGGGGGAAGGGGGTGAGTATGCCGATTTCATAATAAAGAGTTTTTGTTTCAGAGTTAATAAATATTTTTTGTAGCACCTCAAAATAAAATTTAGCCCAAAAATATAAACATATAATATAAATATATTTATAAAAAGGGGGTACAAAAAGGGTACATTTATCATTAAAACACAATTTTAAATTCCACACGTCTGTTTTTTTGTCTTCCTTCTTCGGTATCGTTTGGTACAATTGGTTTTGTATCGCCATAACCATTTGAAATAATTTGTTCGGCAGGAACACCTTTGGACAAAAGGTATTTTGCCACTGCATTTGCCCTATCCTGAGACAGCTTCAGGTTGATTTTGGCATCTCCGATGTTATCGGTATGTCCTGCAATATCAATTTTATACATCTGCTTACGGACTAAAATATCTGCCATTGGATCTAATAATTTAAACGATTCGGGTGTTAATTCGGTAGAACCTATTTTAAACTCTACTCCTTTCACAGCCATGTCAATCACCTCTTTCTCCTCCTTCTTAATTTCGGGGCAACCGTTGTTTGCAGCTATGCCGGCAATATCAGGACATTTGTCATTTTTATCTGCAATACCGTCACCATCTTTGTCGGGACATCCTCTTAGCTTTGGTAATCCTGCTTCATCGGGGCAATCGTCTTTATGGTCGGCAATGCCGTCGCCATCCTTATCGGGGCAGCCCTTGAGTGCAGCTATTCCGGCTACATCGGGGCATTGGTCTTCGGAG
>JACQWN010000496.1 GCA_016209245.1 Bacteroidia bacterium | reverse complement strand
TAAAAAAGGAATATCTGATTGTTATATATGTATCGGCATTGTACATCGTAGCCAGGACAATTACGCTAATGCTATTGAGTATTATTTGAAATCAGTAAAAATTAAAGAGGAACTCGGTGATAAATATGGAATGTCTGCTTGTTATAATAATATCGGTACTATACATCAGCATGAAGGTTCCTTATTTGTAGAACGGAACGATACACTGAACGCAAATCTGGCTTATAATAAAGCAATAAAATATTATTTGAAAGCAATAAAGATTAATAAGGAAATAGGTCATAAGCAGTGGTTATCAAATAATTACGGTAATATCGGTTCAATTTATTTAGACCGGTGCTTTTATGATAAAGCCAAAGAATATTTTTTACAGTCATTGAAAATTTTTGAAGAATTAGGTGATATAAATAGTATAGCCAGAATATATGCGGATTTAGCAAACCTATATACTAAGATTGCTTATTGTTCAGCAGAAAAAAGAGTTGGCAGCATGGAATATAATCTGAAACAAGCAATAGAATTCGGTAATAAAGCTATTACTTTGAGCCGGGAAATAAAAGCTCTACCCATAGAAAATCAAACTGCAGACATATTACGTATTGTTTATAAGGGTTTGAAGAATACCGCCAAAGCATTAGAATACGCTGAAATATATATTTCAACAAGAGACAGCATGTTCGGTGAAGAAAAAACAGAAGCGCTTGCTGAAATGGAAACCCGCTATAAAGCAGAAAAACGACAATTACAGATAGAGAAACAGCAGGTAGAAATCAGCAGGCAGTTGGTAGTAAGCAGCAGGCAAAGGGTTATAATATTGTTTGTGGTTGGCGGTCTATTCTTAGTTTTGTTTTTTTCTGTTTTCATGATTCGTCTGTTTCTGCAAAAGAAAAAAGCGAATATAATCATAGCGGAAAAGAACCAAAATTTAGAGCGGGCAAATGCAGAAATCACAGCCCAGCGTGACGAAATTGCAGTTCAACGTGATTTGGTTACAATTCAGAAAGAACATATCGAGGAACAAAAGAAAGAAATCACCGACAGCATTAATTACGCAAAACGCATTCAGCAGGCAATTCTGCCTGATTTTAGTAAAGGATTCACCTTTGGGAAAGGTGAATCCTTTATAGATCACTTTGTGCTTTTCAAGCCCAAAGACATCGTTTCCGGTGATTTTTACTGGTCTGCCCAAGTAAATGAATGGCTTATCGTCGCTGCTGTGGATTGTACAGGACACGGCGTTCCTGGAGCGTTTATGAGCATGTTGGGCGTTTCGTTTTTAAATGAAATAGTAAAGAAAAAAGAGGTTACTAATGCAGCAATGGTCTTAAACCACTTACGAACTTCAATAATTGAAGCGCTAAAACAAACAGGTGAAGAAGGAACTCAAAAAGACATGGTTACAATGCCAATGGGCAGGAGCGAACAACCCTTACTATTTAATTCAAGCGGTTGTTTCACAACCGATTGAATTAAAAGAAATAAAACCTGACAAAATGCCCGTTGCCGTTCACGCATACATGAACCCGTTCACAAACCACGATATACAACTTAACAAAGGCGACCGGCTGTACTTATTCAGTGACGGTTACCCCGACCAATTCGGCGGTTCAAAAGGTAAAAAATTCCTCTATAAACGGTTTAAAGAATTATTGGTACAGTCAAGTCCTGGCATGTCTCAACAGATTAAATCAATGAAAGAACAAGGTGAGCAAATTGAAAAGGCGCTTGATGAATGGATGACCGGATTTGGCAAGCATTACGAGCAGATTGACGACATTACCGTAGTTGGCTTGAAGATATGAAAGACAACGAATGGTTCGACTAATCTATCACTGATAATCGGATAAGATATTCAGCAATTTATTAAAAAATTTTGTTATTTTCCTAATTATAATATACTTTCGCCAAAGAATATAAAAACTAATTCGGAATGATTATTAATTTGGGAGAGCAAAATTCTGTATTTAATCAATTTGTCGCAGAAATCCGCGATGAAAAAATTCAGAACGACAGTATGCGTTTCAGGAGGAATTTGGAACGGACAGGGGAAATATTTGCTTATGAAATCAGCAAAAACCTTGATTACGAGAATCGTGAAATTCAAACACCATTGGGTATCGCTAATGTGAGAGTCTTTACAAACAAGATACTTCTGGCTACTATTTTGCGTGCAGGCCTCCCTCTTCATCAAGGGTTGCTTAATATCTTTGATAGTGCTGAAAATGCTTATATTTCAGCCTACAGAAAATACCACAAAGATGGTTCATTTGATATCAAATTTGAATATATATCATGCCCTTCGACAGAAAATAAGATTATTATTCTGTCTGACCCTATGTTAGCAACAGGAGCATCTATGGAACTTGCTTATAAAGCATTATTAATAAAAGGGAAGCCGCTTCATACGCATATTGTGACAATTATTGCAAGCAAAGAGGGAATAAACTATATTTCCAAACATTTACCATTTGATAATATTACAGTGTGGCTTGGGGCAATAGACGATGAATTGACAGTAAAATCTTATATAGTTCCGGGACTTGGCGATGCCGGCGACCTTGCTTTTGGAGGAAAAGAATAATCTGTGAATGAAATATCAAAATATTTTATTCTCCTGATTGCAAATGCTACTAAATTTGTTTTAGCTGTTCCTTTGGGTATCGCAGCTTATGATCTCGATTATTTTGAATCGGTAATTATTTCATCTTCCGGTGGCATTATTGGTGTTTTCGTTTTCGGCTATCTTTCCAAATTCCTGATTATTTGCTGGAGTTACTTCCTCGGTGGAACAAAATTGGAAAAGGCAATTTTGGCTTTTTTCAAAATAATATGTTTTCAAAGAAAGAAAAAGAAGAAAAAAATATTTTCATGGAAGAACAAACTGATTGTTAAAGTAAAAATATACTATGGTATAATAGGAATCGCTTTTTTGACCCCTTGCCTGTTATCAATACCTATCGGTACTTTTATTGCTGTCAGATTTTATCCGAAATTATTAATAACTTTTACATGGTTAATTATTTCTGTTATTTTCTGGGCTTTTGTTTTTACTTCAATATTTATATGGATTAGTTAGGCAGTCGGCAGTCAGCAGTCGGCAGTCGGAAGTCGGCAGTCGGCAGTCGGCAAATACTTGCCTTTTGCCTCTTGTCTTTTGCCGATTGTGGACTAAAAAAGCAAAACAATAGACATTATTTTATACCAAATGAAATTATACATCAAACGGAATAAAATTCCGCATTTTACAATCGGTTTATTTATAGCAATTATCCCACCGAAGTACGAACAAAATACGAACATACGAAGTACGAATTCGTAGTTCGTAACTTCGTAACAAATTCGTACTTCGATGGAATAATAAATTGCGGAAATTTACCCAGCGTACAGTATAAAATTACAAACTATTTTTCTTATTATCATTTACTTTTCATGCCGGCATCAACCTGAAAATATTACTCCGCTTGACCGTTATCCTGAAATCACTTTTCTTAAACAAGACGGCTATGTATATTGTGATACAACACTAGCAACGAGTTGTACATTTTCTATAAAAATCACGGTAAAAGCTATGAATAATAATAAATTATCTTATCTGAAAATTTCACGGACATTTAATGATATTAATATTACTCTTATGGATTCAATTATTGCAGTGCCGGAATTTATTATTGAGGGTAATTATACGACCATTGTCAGTGAGGGCGTTGAGCAATGGAGTTTTATTACAAAAGATGATTTGAATTTATCAAACGAAATACGAATTAATATTACTACACAAAACAACTTTACGACAGGTGCACCGGTAATAAAAATATTAACCGGAAGTGAGCTTCTACCAAATGGTTCAGTAATAGACACCAATTATCTTTTCAAAACCGGAATCCTCGCTGTACCAAAAGCAGGAACCAATACAACTCTTACACACCTAGTCGTTATTAACAATTTCGACGGAGTAAATTCCATTATAACAGATTCAATAATTAACACCGATTCATTATATTATATAAATGAATTCAGGGCAAGTGCTACTCCGGGAGATGAATATTGGAAATTTACCGTCTTTGCAAATAACGGCGAATCTTCTTTTATTTATTTTTTTGTTTCAGTGCAAAGATATATGGAGCAAATCTGTAATGGAATATTATGGAACTCGATAGGACCATCGGCAAATATCTGGAATCTGGTTTTGAATGAATCTGATAATATTAATGCCGATGATTCAATTACAGATATGGTTAATACCACAACTGAAAGTGAAAATTTTTATCAGGGATGGCAAGCAAAGAATTATACAAAATTTAAGCTTGATAATTCTTATGATTTTGAAAATGCTACTATTGAAACAGCAATAGACGCTTACAGCGGCGGAACTATATTAAACCAGCCAAAGCCCTATACATATAATGTCGGACCTGGCAGTATTTATATTTCAAGAATTCGAACAAGCGATGAATATGCTGTCATTAAAGTAACAGCGGTTGAAAATACTAGCAATGATGATATAGATAAGATTGAGTTTATTTATAAAAAGTATAGAATCTGGAATACATGACCGCCGGTTTCAATATCAAAACCTATAGCGAATGGGTCGTAACAAGGAGATGATGCAACAGGATTATTAAGAAGATAATAATACTCAAAATTAAATGATATCCGGGAAGTAATTTTGATACGCCCTCCCGCTCCAAAAGCGAGGATATCATTTTTATCTTCATTTGCAGCAACAAGGTTACGGTGAATAAATACCGGCGAAATCTGGAATGACAGCCACTGCGTAAATTTTCTGGCACACGGTAATTGATGTGTATAACATAACAAAATACTTAGTTTTACAAAACCATTATACATTTTTTTATATGACGACCTCCCTGTACCTGCCATTAACCAATCGAACAATCCATATTCCAGCCCGAAATATGATACATTCTGATCCAGCCCGAAAAATTCGTAAGGCCCTTTGTTTATTTTTCCAAATCTATGCGAAATCCTGACGTCAAGGTCATATTTTTGCATCCGTTCGATTGAATGTCCATTTAACAACCGTGTGGACTTAAAAGTGGCATATACATACCCCGGATCTTGTACCATTTCCTGATTAGAATCTGCTCCATCTCATCAAGCTGAGCAAATGCCCTAACAGTTATTATGCAGGATATTAATAATATAATAAATCTTTTTTTGGACATAAAAAGGTTACTGTTCAGCATTCTATATTCTGTATTCTATATTCGGTATTCTGTATTCTATATTCTGTATT
>JACQWN010000495.1 GCA_016209245.1 Bacteroidia bacterium | reverse complement strand
TCCTCTGTAGTCAACGATTCCATCACCAATGAATTTGAACCTAGCTTTATTTTGTGAAATACAAATAAGTTATCCATTGTTGTATTGCCAACAATCAAATTATCACTATTGACAGAAAATATATTAAGCTGACCCGCACTTGTAAGATCGTTTTCACCAAAATTAATAATGCCGGTGGAGGAAGTAATGTTATTATTCACTACCAATGTATTGATATTTGCTTGTAAGGAAACATTCAGCATACCTGATGAAACAGTCCCTGAAGTATTCAGGCTGGTGTTTACAAAATTTATGCTCCCGCTCGTTGACGTGATTTTGCTGTTGATACCGTCAATAGTTATTGTTGATACTTTTACATCCTTAACAGCTTCTATTTTTTCTGTCAGCATCTTTAAGCTGGTTACTGTATCTGCAAGCATTTCTTTTGATATTAACTTTTCTTCCACGAGCATTTCCTTTGTGCGTATAGTGTCAACTTCTCCTTTTTCCCCTTTTATTCTCTGCCCGATTATTACTCCCTGGTTGACGTACAGACAACCGGAAACGTGGGCATCACCGCCAATGTTTACGGTATATAAAGGATCCGGGTCTATTCCGAATCCTATCCTGGTATCTGCAAAAATAAGGTTATGTGAACTCGTAGTTATTTTATTCGTTCCGCTTCCCTCAAACAAGAGGTTATCGCAAACAAATAAGCTCGAACGCGATTTGATGGAGCCGTCAACATCAAGCTTAGTGGTAGGCGAAACTCCTATTCCCACATTGCCTGTCGGAATTGTTGTCATATCATTACCAATCACTTGCCAGTCAGAGTCGGGAGGCAATAACTTCCATGTACCATCGCCGAAAAATACTTCATTTACCGAGCCTGAAAATGGCAATTGAAACAGTTTTCCTGTGTTGTCAAATAAAACAAACCCATTACCCACTCATGTAAAAGGGTTTATTATGATATCCCCGTTTGAAGTTATTCTAAATCTTTCAAAACTATTTGTTTTAATAATAACATCATGGCTGTTAGAAGTGTCAAAATAATTATTACCTGTAATGTTTCCGTTTCCGCTTATACCCCAGAACTGAAAATTTGCCTGTCCTTGTGCGCCTTCAACAGGTTTGGTAGGCATATTACCTGGTTGCGCCAGGGTTTGTGAAATTATTAAGCAGAAAAGAATAATGGAGTGTAATTTCCTGTTAATCAGCGAGTTATACCCCCCCCCCCCTAATAGTAATTTTTCCATTCTTCATAACTTTGAGATTTTAAAATTAATAATATTTTTTAAACATAACGCAGCTAAAGCTGCAAACAAAGAAAGCCACAGATTACACGGATTATAATTTATTAGTTTAATAAATTTTCACAAAAAACCACCTTCGGTAGATATAAATCTGTGAAATTTGTGGCTATTACGGCTAACATAGTGGCTGAATAGTTACTATAAATAGACGCAAAAAAATAAAAAAGGTTGCTTAACCCCAGTAAGTACTATTTTATAGTTTCCGTTTCGGGCAGTCCGTATTCTTCAAGCATTCTTATACCCAATTCTTCAAGTGAACTGAGAATCGGATTGTATATTTCGGGAATTACCGGGATATGAACACCTTTTGACGATATTTTATTTTCAAGAATCATTTTCACACCGACTGCGGCAGGTAATGCAACGGTTCGTGCAATAGATGTATCAGTCGCCGGAGTTCCGAAATCAAGCATTCTTGATTTTATTACTTCTTTCTTACCATCGGGATAAGAAGCCAGAAATGTATGCTGCATCACTATCATATCGTGTTCGTTGTTCTTAATCGTCATTTTGTTAATTATTAAATCCGAAAAAATTTCAAATGGTGAATCCTGCTCACGCTCGATTGGCTTGTTATCAAAAATACCTGTCCATTCAATAGCGTCCAGTATTCTTGAATTTGGCCCGGTATGAAGGTGCTTTGCAACTTTTTGCCTGATATTTGATGAATCGGTTTCATGAATAAGATGCGCCACAAGGTCGGCATAAGTTTTGCCTTTCATGTCAATTTTTTCATCGGAAAGAAGATTTAAGCCCTTAATTGCATCCATATTTTCACACCACGGTTCATAGCGGAATGTTCCCCTGAACATGGTTTTTGTTTCAGGAATATTATATAGTTGTATGTATGGTATGGAATCACGGTTTGGGTAAACTTCAAGCATTCCTATATTCGGAAAATCAACCTTTAAAGGATTTTTAAATAAATCTTCCGTTCGAATATATACTTCTTTTCCATGCCGCAGATATCTTCCGTCGTTGCGCCCTGCCATTACTACACCTTTTGGAGCCCATGTAAATTTATAGTTAAATGGATTTTTTTCAACATCAGGAGCGACTAATGCCCCGCAGAATGAATACAATTCTTCAACCTTTCCACCTTTATTATGAATGTGGTAAATGATTCTCATTGCCGACATGTGGTCAATGCCGGGGTCAAGGCCCAGTTCATTCAGAATAATGATGCCGGCCTCTTTTGCCTGTGTATCGAGCGCTTGCATTTCGGGCTTGACATACGAGGTTGTTACCATATTTTTACGGTGTTTTAAACATGGCATTGCAACTATTAAATGATATGCATAAGGAAGCAGGCTCACACATAAATCATGTTCTGCAACTAATTTATCAAGAGTATCGTGATCGTCGGCAGTCCAGAAAATTGCTCTGCCATTCGGGTGTCCTGCAATTATTTCATCTGCTTTAGATTTAATAATGTCGGCGACTGTAACAAAAATATTTCTTTCGAGCAAATATCTTATTATCGGTTTTGCTACCATGCCTGCGCCGAGAATTAAAACATTTTTTTTCATATAATTTAATTTTTTTATTTATTATTAACCTTGCTAAATAACAAAATATTTAGTTTATTTCCACCAAAATTTTTTTCGATAATGTCGTGTGCAATAATTTTGAGATTATAGGAATATTATTTACTTTTACAAAAGTATTATGAACGAGCTTGATAAAATATCAATAGACCTTTCAAATATGGTTGACTTTTTTAGAAATCAACCGATTAAACGCGCATATATATTCGGTTCATATGTACGAGGTGATAATAGACCAGATAGCGATATAGATATATTAGTTGAATTAGAAAAAGGGACTGATTTATTTATTTTTATAAGAATAAAACAACAATTAGAAAAATTGATTAATAAAACTGTTGATTTAATATCTTCAAATGGTTTATCGCCAAGAATAAGACCATTCATTGACAAAGAAAAAGTTTTAATTTATGAGAAATAAGATTAGTGACAAAGATAGACTTCTTCATATTTTAGACGCAATACAGAACATTGAAGAATTTACAAACGGAATAAGCTATAATAGACTAATTAGTGCCTGTCTATAAAGTCAATCCACAAAAAAAGAATAGCCACGAATTGCACGAATTTACACGAAAAAATTAGTTTTAATTCGTGAAATTCGTGGCAAATTTGGACATTATGGACAGACACTAATTATCTGAATAAACCGGATAAAATATTTTTAAATAATTCTAATCTGTCATATGCGTGAAATCCTAAATCTATAAATATAGGCACATTGCGTGAAACATTTTTAGTAAATCAGTTACAATATGTAACTGAAATAAGCTTGCATCAAAAAACAGATTTTTATATTGATAAAAAATATGCTATTGAAGTAGGCGGAAAGGATAAAAATAAAAAGCAGATTTCAGGATTGAAAAATGCATATATTGCATCAGATAATATTGAATATGGGTTTGAAAATAAAATACCATTATGGTTCTTCGGATTTTTATATTAATACCGGATTGATTATTTTCTGATTGTTTTTGCTATAAATATACTACAACGACATGTTTTGCATTAAACAAAATATTCCAACACGTGCGGGATTTGGCGAGGGTCTTAAACAGGCAGCCCTGACAAATCCTGGATTAGTAGCATTAGGAACAGACATTACCTCTTCCGTAAGCATGAATATTTTTTCCGAGGCATTTCCTGAACGCTTTTTTTCTCTTGGCATAGCTGAGCAAAATGCTATATGTGTGGCTGCCGGCTTGGCTCTTGCCGGGAAAATTCCCGTAATGGCGACTTATGCGGTATTTTCAGCTTTCAGGGGATTAGACCAAATCAGAGTATCGGTATGTTATAATAATCTTCATGTTATTATCGGAGGAGCCCATGCGGGTGTTTCAGTCGGGCCTGACGGAGCGACACATCAGGGGATCGAAGATATTGCCGTTATGAGAGCTTTACCGAACATGACCGTCCTTTCACCTTGCGATGCAACTCAAACTAAACTTGCAACAATTGCTGCGGTTGAAAAGGCAACCGGGCCGGTATATATTCGTTTCGGACGAGAGCCAATGCCGGATTTTACTGATGAATCGTTGAGCTTTGAAATTGGTAAAGGACAATTGTTTCTCGATGGCAATGATGCCGCTATTATTTCAACCGGACATCTTACATGGGAAGCAATACAAGCGTCCCTTGAATTGCGAAATCAAGGAATAAATGCACGGGTTATTAATATTCACACAATCAAACCGATTGACGAAGAGTTTATCATTAAAGCGGCACAAGAAACCGGTGCAATAGTTACGGCAGAAGAG
>JACQWN010000494.1 GCA_016209245.1 Bacteroidia bacterium | reverse complement strand
ATAAAAATGAAAAAGGGGGTGAATTTATAAATTTTAGGTGATATCAAACCTGTCAGGTTTTGAAAACCTGACAGGTTTGGTAATTTAAAATTTACTTCACCACCATCTTCCCCAGATACACTGCATCGCCAATCACTTTTACAATGTAAACGCCAGGTTGTAATACGCCTCGTTTAAATTCAACCTTATTTTTCGTAGTCACGGTCCCGTAAACCTTCTTACCCGTAATATCGCTAATAGTTATTGTATATCCGGTGTTATTCGTATTAGAAAACTCAATAGTTGTGCTTTGGTCAAAAGGATTGGGATAGATAAGCAACCTGCCATGTTGCGTTATTTCCGGCATTGACACATAAATACCATCGCAGTCGTCGTTCGAGCGCGATGAGTTGTGGCTTGCCTCTTTTAACACAAGGTTTACCACAGCGGTATCGAGCACCTCAAGCACATAGTGCAGTACGCCCTGTGGCGGGAGCGTGTCAATATACATATTTTCAGTTGATGCAACCGAATCTAATAAAACATAAGGCTGGGGCTCGACTGCCCGGTAAATGTAAAACTGTTCGTAAGCAAAACCCTCGTATTTGTTCCATGTAAGGCGTATATAATTGTCAAATTTTTTCACTTTCAGGTGCATGGTGCGGTGCCCGTTGCTCAGGTACGATTCGCGTCCGCAAAGGTCAACCACTGAAATTTTGTATTTCCACGAATGTTGGTCTGGTTTCGATAAAGTGTCAAAAAATATAATCAGACTGTCATAAGGCACTTGGGCAAGCAGGTAATATACATCCTGCTGCGAGCTTTCCCTATAAAGCCGGTAATGCGATATCTGGGCGGTATCCAGGTTGCGCCATAAAATCATATTTTTCTTTGTGATGCTGTCAACGGTAACAAAACCTATTGGCAGAGGCGAAGGCAATGCTTTCACGACTATATCGCTTAACGCCGCTCTGCAACTGTTGGCGCCGGTAACGGTTACCATATACCTGCCGAAGGTCAATTCTGTAATATCTTCGGTTGTAGCGCCAGTATTCCACTGGTATGTATAAGGCGAAACGCCGCCTGAAACATTTATATCTATGGCGCCGTTTGCCTGCCCGCAGGCTACGTCAATAATCGTATCAATCGTCAATATGGGTCCGCCTGCTTCGCTGATGGAAACAGCAATGGAATCAATGCAGCCGTTTGCGTCGGTTACTGTTGCATCATATATTCCAACAGAAAGGCCACTGAGCGAAGTCGAAGTGTCGCCGGTGTTCCATAAATAGGTATAGGGGGATGTACCGCCCGACACGAACAGCGTTGCCGTTCCATCAGTATTACCGCAGTTGGCAAGGGTAGCGGAAACGGTTGTTGCGAGCGGTTCCGGTTGTGTAACAATGATGCACATCGCCGCTGCACAGCCCTGAGCGTCAATGACATTAATTTGATACGGGGCTGCTGTCAGTCCTGAAATGTCTTCTGTAGTAGCGCCGTTCGACCATTCGATTGCGTATGGCGTCATTCCGCCTGTAATGCTGATGTCAATAGCGCCGTTGGCATTGCCGTAGCAATCAATATTTGTGACAGATACCACCGTTATTACCGGGGCGCCGTTATCGCTGACAAGGGCTGTAGCGCCGGCGCTGCACCCGTTGGTGTCGGTAACGGTAACAACGTAGGTTCCTGAATATAAATCAGTTGTTTCGTTTGTGAGAGAGCCGCTGGTCCATTGACAGGTGTATGGCGGTGTGCCGCCGGTGGCAGTAACCTGTGCGCTGCCGTCGTCGTTGCCGCAGGTGGCGTTGGCGGTTGAAATGGTCAGTTGTGGCAGCGGAAGCAGGTTCAGGATGATGTCGTCGGAGGCAGTGCAGCCGTTGGCATCGGTTACCGTCAGCCCGTACGTGCCACCGGCAGAGACATGCCACAGCATGTCTGTACATCCCGTATTCCATAAATAGGTGTATGGGGATGTACCGCCGGTGACCGTTGCAGTGATTGTCGCAGTACCGCCTGTGCATATAGCAATATCGTTGCCAAGAGAAACGATTAATTGCGCTGGTTCGGTAATTTCTACAGAATCCACCGCCGTATTCATATCGGCATCCGTCACCGTTACATAATATATGTCGGCATGTAGAGACGCAATGCCTTGCGTCTCTATACCTGTATTCCATAAATACATATAGGGTGGTGTACCGTCGGTTGCCGTTACCGTTGCAGCGCCTGTCGAATCCCCGTTGCACGCCACATTGCCAACAACCACCGCCGAAATAGTCAAAGGGTCAAATAAATCAATGTCCTTAAGGCAACGCACCGAATAACCCTGCCACTTGTGGATGTAGTCCCGGTACACAGTGGCGATACCCCAGGTCAGGGAGCGTATCCAGGCATTCGTGCTACTGTACTCCGTAGCTGACCAGAAGAAGGCGATTTCACCCAGATTGTTAAAATCACCAAGAGTGAGGGTCCGTTCGCCGCCAGGCAAAGCAGTGAAACCGCTTTCGTTGGTGGCGATGTTGGGTGAAGACCAATGTGTTGTTCCTGTCTCTTTGAGTTTACCTCCGGCAATTGAACTTTCTGAACCATCTACTAATACTGCCGAAGCATCTAAAGATAAAATCAACTGTTGGTATTCTAAATCAGTCGGGATATGCCAGCCTGTCGGGCATATACCCTGTGTTGTTCCGGTATCTCCGGTATCGGAGGGGCTGTATTGCATCATTTCGTTCCATTGGTATAAGCCGCCGTAAATGCTGCAATAGGCAGTGTCGTTGTTGTAGCAGTATTTTTCAATAATGCCGTTATTGGTTTGTGTCAGCAGGCTGTCTGCGCCGAGAGCGGGATTAATGCTGTTTACCCTGTCGCCTATATCGAGGTTTTCGGTCATCCACCATTGGTTGCCGATTTTTTCGATGGGGTAGGTTGTGCTATCGCGGCTGTCGTAAACTATTTTGTTAATTGTGTCGGTGTAGGTTTGCTGGGCGAGGCAAGACCCAAGTCCAAAGTTCCAAGCCCCAAGTTCCAAGAAGGAAAAAGACAAAAGGGATAATGTAAATTTTTTCATAACATTTAATTTAAAGGTCAATAATATTTTCATTAATTAGCGTCCTCCATAATGCCATGATATTGGAAATTTACGATGTGGGATGTACGATGTACGATTTATTAAACAACTGTATCTCAAATCGTACATCGTAAATCGTAAATCGTACATCAGGCAAACAAACGACTTTACGGATGCACACTATTTGGACTATCAAAATTATTAATAACTTTTAGAGTATATTTTTCTTTTCTTTTCTATCTTGTAAAATTACAATAAATGCTACAATAATAGCAAAGAGAATAACTCCACTTAATAAAATATAAATTCCCATTATTTCTCTTTATTTAAAAATGTTGAAACAATAAACAGTACAATCCACAATATGATACCAAGTATTATCGTTGCAAGGTTAAAACTTTCTTTTGATATATATTGCCCCAAAACGAAAATTGCTAATACCAGATTTGCAGTATTGAATAGCGCTTTTCCTAATTTTTTCCGTTGATTTCTGTCAAATCTTATTTTTGGTAATCTCATTTATTTTTTATTTTCAATGACAAATATATAAATTTTTTATTCTTCTCATATATCAGCCCCAAAAATATATTTCTTTATTGTATCATTGTTTGTATTATGTTAGTAATCTGTCTGGTCCCAATGCGGGGTTTATGCTGTCAACTCTGTCACAGATGTCAATATTTTCTGTCATCCACCATTGGTTGCCGATTTTTTCTATGGGGTAAATGGTGCTATCGCGGCTGTCGTACACTATTTTGGCGATGGTGTCGGTGTAGGTTTGCTGGGCGGAACAAGTTCCAAGTCCCAAGCCCAAAGGTCCAAGACCCAAGGTTAGGGTTACAGCGGGAATGGAGATTAGTTTTTTCATAAGATTGTTATTAAATGGTTATATTTTCTTTTTTAATTCTTCAATATATTTTATTCTTTTTTCAATAGTTTTTATCTGTTTAATTCTTTCTTTTTCTCTGCCTTTTTCCTTTTTTCTAGCAAAATCAACGCAAGCAATTAAATCCCTGCAACGTTTAAGTTCGTATTCATATTCTTCCGGCATCGAATGTTCTACGGTTTCGAGGTATTCGAAAATTTCTTTGCACATTATTTCATAATAATCGTAGTCAGCATAAAGAGGCGAGTCGCTGTCGAAGAATTTATCCAGCCGTTTATCTATATACTTAAGCATCATTAAGTTTTTTAATTTCATTTACAGAAAGCCCTGTTGAAGCTCGATGATGAACTTTTCTCCTTTTTCGCTTTCACAATAGAGGTCGAATATTGCGCTTCGCTGTTCCGCAATAATCCCTAATTGCTTTAACTTTTTGAAAGCGAGGTTTTTGATTTTATTTTACGGTTCAAAAGCTGGTTCAGGAAATCAATCAGCAAATCTTTATTCGCTTCCTCCCCAAACAGTCTTTTAAAACCAAAATCTGTGAAAGGATCAACATATTTTTCTTTTATATTATCTGTATTCATTGCTCGTAAATGTTTCTGACTGAAAAGCAAAAATATATAATAGTTTTTTCATAAAATTTGTTTTATTTACTGGTTATTAATGCGATTCCCATGTCTTTAATTATTTTTACAAAAGGGTTGTTTTGTTCGTCTGTGTTTTCGGCAAATGAATGTAGTTCTATATATTTGTATTTAAGCAGGATGTATTTTATTTTCTCAATGTCAAGATGTAGTATTCCTGTAAAGTTTTTATCCCAAACTGCAAGGTCAATATCCGAATATTTATGCGTATTATTATTTACAACAGAACCAAAAATATAAGCCTGTGTTGGGTTATAGCCAATTGATATTAAATCGGCAATAAAGTTTTTGGCGGTAGTTATTGCAACATCTCTTGTAAGCATATTTTTATATTTAAAATAGTTTGTGTTTTAGTGTCAATGTATTCTTTGGTAATTAACTTATAGAGCTTTGTTTGATAATCGGGGTATCTGCCCTCTATATTCCACGAATTTACAATTAATAGTTCAGTTTGCCATTCGGTTGATAAACTGAGTTTTGCTTCATCGTGCAGGTATTTTAAATTGTGAGTACGTGGCGGGTAATTATCGTTATTGTTTTTAATCCAAAGTGCTTTTAGAAGTTTTTTAATTGTTAAATGCCAGCAAAATAAAGCCATCATATAGTGTTTACTATTTATTAATGTAACAGCGGTTTCCCACGAATCATCGGCTTGTTCAACCCAATACAATATATGTTCTTCTTTAGTCATAAAATATTTTTTTTCATTCTTTATTCAATTTATTTTTACTATATAATACACATTTAAGGTTTGTAAAGATTAATATCAGGAATATATTTAAAGTCTTTTAAATTATAGGTAAATAAAGGCAATTCAAAGGCAATAGATGATGCTGCAATAATAGCGTCAGGAATTTTTAAGCCATGGCTTAAATGATAATTTTGGACAAGCTCAACAGAAATACCGGAGACTTTTTCATTAAAATGTAAAATAGCATAGTTTACTATTTTTTTTTTCATTTCCAATAATTCCTTTTTATCTCCTGCTCCTTTCAATAATTCCATTTCTGTTACAGAAGAAATAAGAATATTTTCGCTTCCTATTTTTGATAACTCGGCAATAGTATTAGAATCATTTAGAAAAAGGTGTATTAATATATTTGTATCACACAGAACAAAACTATTTTTCATAATCTGCCTCCCCATGCAATTTCTCTAAGTTTTTCTATTGTAATTTTTCTACCTTCCCAGATACCGGCTAAAGCCATAAAATCTGCATTCTCTATTGCCGGTGTTATTGGTAAATTATAAGTTATTTTCTTAGCTGAATTAGTTTTCTTTTTAACGGTAACCTTATAGTCAAATGCTTTTAAAAAACTGATTAAAGCATTATCTTTTAATTCATTTTGGGTTTCAACAATAATTGTACTCATTATCAAATTTTTTAGTATTAATTCATTTCAATTTATTAATGCAAAAATAATAATATTTTTTTCAAATTAAAAAAGATATTATTTTTGACCGCTTGAGGTTACTTAACAACAATTATTATTCTATGTTCAAATTTTTATTTTTTTCATTATTTATTACAACAACTATATGGTCTTTTTCTCAGGAAATTCCATCGGATGTTGAGAAATCTTTTAATTCTATGTTTTCTTCTGCTATTAATGTTGAATGGAGCAGGACAGACGATTTTTATGAAGTCGCATTTATTTTCAACGATGAAATGAAGCTCACCAGGTTCGACAAAGATGGAAAATGGGTTTTTACAAAAACAGAAATGGTTTTGGAAAATCAGCTCCCCGTTCAAGTCAGAAAAGCAATTAAATCGCAGTATCCCGACGGATATGCTTCACGGTTTCAGAAAATTGAAAATAACGATAAATCGCTGAATTATGAAGTAGAGATTTCGCTTGACGATAATTCGTATCTTGTTCTTATTGACAGCTCCGGGAAAATTCTCAATACTCAAAAAGTAGAAGTGGCGCAGGATGAACGGAACGTTAATCAGGAGGAATGATAATATTATAATCAATAATTCTTAACTTTGAAGCTATAAAACTAAAATTGAAATATTATGAAATTTGTTGATATAAAAAACGATGTTGCCTTTCGTAAAATATTTGGAAATGAGAATAAAAAGGAAATTCTTATTTCCTTTCTTAATGCTGTACTTAAACTTGAAAAAGGACGTAAAATAAAAAGTGTTGAAATACTTAATCCATATCAATTTCCACGAATTAAAGGCCAAAAAGTATCCATAATTGATGTTCGGGTAAAAGACGAAAAACATAATTCGTATATCGTAGAAATGCAAATAACTGAAAAGAAAGGACTTGACAAACGAATACAATATTACTCAGCAAAAGGGTATGCAAACCAAATTGAAAAAGGCGATGATTATGTAAAACTTCGCCCTATGATATTTATAGGGATATTGGATTTCAAATATCTGAAAAGTAAAAATTATCTTTCATGTCACTTGATAATGGATTGTAAAACTTACGAACAAAAACTGAATGATTTTGAATTTAATTTTATTGAGTTACCCAAATTTACAAAGACAGTGGATGAACTTGACTATCTTGTTGATAAATGGATATACTTTATTAAAAACGCACCGAATTTAGAAATTATACCCGAAAATGTAAATGACAAAGGTTTAAAGCAAGCCTATATTGACGCTGATAGACACAATTGGACAAAAGAAGAATTAGAAGAATATGAATACGCTCAAATGCGGGAACAGGACGAACGTGGTCAAACACAATTAGCCGTTGAAAGAACAATCGAAAAAAATATAAAAAAATTATATGAAAAAGGAATTTTAGTTGACATAATAGCTTATTCAAATGATATTTCCATTGATAAAGTTAAGAAAATACTTAATATATACGATTGATAAATAAATTGTACAAATAAAAACCAGATTTATTTAATTTTTGTCGAGGTTTTCGGAGTCGGGCACAAAGGATTAAAACTGATTGTGATGTAAAAGCCATGCTTATTGCTTGAGGATATCTTTAATAACAATATAGATTGATAAAACAACGGAAAGTACAGTAAGAATAACGGTAAAAACGGGGAATTTCCATGCAATCCATTTGTCAAGATACATTCCACCAACGACACCCGCTATGATGATAATGAGCATTTGGAAGGCGATGGATGAATACTTTGCATAGCTATGCAACGACTTCTTCGTGTTCTCTGACTTTTTCTCTAACAGGTTCAGCATTCGATTTAGCATTACCGGGCATATTACATGTGCCCGTAAATACGACACCGGGCTCAACTGATAATTTGTTGGTAACGATATCTCCGAGAATTTTAGCGGATTCTTTTAAAGTTAACAATTCCTCGACTGTTATTTTTCCTTCAGTCCGCCCTAAAATTTCAGCATTTTTACATTTTATCTGGCCTACTATATGGCCTGTTGAACCTATTACCAATTTCCCGATAACTTCAATATCTCCTTCCAGAGAGCCGTCAAAACGAACATCTCCCTTTGCTTTTATGCTACCAATAATAACAGTTCCGTCGTTAATGGTATTTAATGTATGTGGCGACACGTCTGATGATTTAGATTTAAACACTGTTTTTTCGCTTTTTAGATTTTTTACAAAGATAATATAAAATTTTTAAAAAACAAAATTAGTACTTTATCAAAAATATTCTGATACATTTTAGCAAAATATTAAAGAAAAATGCCACAGATTGCACAGATTAACGCAGACTACGTCTGTCGAAGGCAGATTAAAGAAAAAATGAATTTATAAAATCTGTGTAATCTGTGGCAATATTCCTTTTTTGTTTGTGGCTTGTCCACGTTGGGTTAAAATATACCTTTTAGTTCTCCGGAAGTAACAGGCTTCGCGATTATTTTTTTATTCCTGTCGAGCACCAATACTGTCGGCGTTGCATAAATATTGTAAAGATCGGCAATTGTGCTGTTCCAGCCCTTTAATTCAGAATAATTAATCCATGAATACCTTCCTGCCTGAATAAATTTCTTCCATGCTTTTTCGTCGGTATCAAGTGAAATAGCGATAACTTCCCATCGTTTTTGCTTTTGGTTGTCATAGATTTTTTTTAATACAGGCATCAGCTCTCTGCAATGAGGGCACCATGTAGCCCAAAAAACCAAAACAAGTGTGTCGTGTTTTAAACTATACAGATTATAAGCGATTTCGTTGATATCTTTAAAATAAAAATCAGGCGCCTGTTTTCCGACTACAAATTTTTTATAGCTGTCAATACGTTTTTGAAGTGTGCTTTTTTTATCATCATCTTGACATGATTGTGTCGGTTGGTAGTTAACCGCAAGATGTTCAACAACTTTTTCAAAATCGAATTTCTCAAAACCACCAATCAGATATTCAAGGATAAAATCGAAAACGAGCCCGTTTTTTGATGCTTTGTCAAGAATAACATCAACAGCTTTGATAAATTCGGCTTGTATCTGCTCACGGGTGAACTGGGGATTCCTGTATAATGAAAAATAAGTGATAATAAGATTTGTATAAGTATTTGTCCTTAACAGGCATGTATCTGTCAGGTCAATGTTATCGAAATAATGAGCACGTAAAAAATTAATTTTCTCATCATCGGTCAATGACGGGTCAATAAATGGAGAAATCTGTAAACGGATTATCTTTGTGCAATATGCACCGGGATGATTCCTGGAAATATCATTAATAAAATCATTTCTGAGCTTCTGCTGCAGGATATATTCCTTTTCGGTTTCCCGGTAAAACTTATCTTTTTCAGGATAATAATTAATCAGCGGAGAAAGCAGCTCCAACTTATTTCTGCAATTTATGTCGAATATTAAAAAACTATAGTAAAGCGAATTTTCATCCGATTGCAAGACCTTGAGACTGTCCATTGGTGCATTGGCAGATGTGCTGACTACAATGTTTTCATTATTGTAAATTAAATCGAAAAAACCGTTGTCTTTAAGAATTATTTTATATAATCCGGGCATCCGGTTGCCGCTCATATTGAAAACTGCCGCACCATCGGTTCCCGCTATAGTAGAATCTATGACACGACTTTTTTCTCCGTAATAATCCGATAGAAGAATACGCGAACCGGCTCCATTTTTTAGGATAATCTTAATGGTGTAGTCTTGCGGTAAGCCGATAAATGGTAATAGAATTAATATGTAAAGCCAAAATATTTTCATATTGCTTTTTTTATTTGAGAGATGTTTGCTTCGCAAACAAAATGTTTTGTCGCCACAGATTACACAAATAAATCTGTGGCATTAATTTTTTCATAACATAATCTGTGAAATCTGTGGCTCTCTTAAGTTGAGTGAAGTTTGCGTAACAAATATCACTCACTATTTATAATTGAGTCAATGTAAATCTCAAACTTATCCCAAAACTAGTATTATATCTCGGAAATGTAAGCGACATCTTGGGCCTTGTTCCTGTCCAGTCGTAAAATATTTTAATATTAAATCGTTCATTCAGGACATAATCGGCTGAAAGTTTTACAGAGTAAGCATTCTGTCCCGATGTTATTTCATCTATTTCTTCCTGCAGCTTCCTGATTACTGTCAAAGTTTTTCGGAGAGAAAAATCCGCTCTCAGGTTTATATCGCTTTCAAATTTTTTCTTGTTTATCAGTATTGGAACGCTCTTAATCCTGTATCCCGTTCCAAGAGTATAATCATTTCCTGATGTTTCGGTCATCCAGTTGTTAGATAAACTGAAGGCGATATTACGGGTTCTCTTGATTTCGATTTTTGTTATCAGACTATTAATCCATGTCATATCAATATCTATCAAAGGGTTGAATTGTTCGTTAATAGAGACGGAACCTACATCGTACATCGGCAGAAAATTATTTTCAGCATCGTAAACGAGATTAAGACTGTCGGGCCTTTTGTGCTGTATAAGGCTCATATATGTTGAATTGCTTGAGAAATTTCCGACGCTGTATGTACATCTGTAAGCATGACTTACAGTAATAGTTTTCAGATATTTTTTCAGCAGCTTGATATTTTTCAATCCGTCATAAGTTATTCGCCAGTTAGGCATAATATTAAGCCGGAGCTTTTTATTTTTAAAAGAGACCATTTCGGGCATCATATCAAGGTCAACCTCTTGGGGCGTTTGTCCGGTATATGCAGCGATAAATGCAGGAATTAATACATCCTGCGATGTGCCGCTATATCCTTGCCTGTATCCTGCTGAATCAAGTCCGGATGGATTTACTTCACCATAATTCTGATTTCCGCTTTCAAGCCGTTGCAATGCCATTCTTTCAGATATAATTCTACGGTTTTCATTGAAGGTTTTAAATGTTTCGGAAGAATAATTTTTTTGGCTTGTTATTCGCTCAAAAGCGCTTCCTATAGTATTAAAAGACATTGAAAAATTTCCGTTTTCAATGGTGTTTTGAGCTTCCCATTCCTCTTCGACAGGATCGTATTGAATATATTCTGTGCGATTCATCATTTTGCTTTGTGTGGCACTGACATCAATTCGCATACCGGTAACAGGTTCGACAGAGCTCCGTATATTCCAGTCTTCTTTATGATTTAAAGTGAATGGTTCGTATAAATCTTCGCTGTTGGTAAGCCAACCGTTCTCACCGGCATGAATACCAAAATCATTTTCGGTATAACCTAAAATGTATGGGATACCCGGGGATAAATCGCCGTTCATGCCAAACAATTGGGTACGGTTCATATAACCGGGTAAAATGGAACCGTCTGTCTGGGAATAATTTACACTTAAGTTTTTTACTCCCATTATAACTTTTAATGTATGGTCAAATATTTTTTTGAAAAGACTTATTTT
>JACQWN010000151.1 GCA_016209245.1 Bacteroidia bacterium | reverse complement strand
GAACAAGAGCCATTTTTTTTGAAAGTTGTAAAACCGGATAAAGAAGGTGATGAAAAAGGTGTGCAGGGGTTTTTAAGTCCTGACCCATCATCAAGTAAGTTCCCTTGGCAAACTCCTTACCTTGCTTTTGATGGGAATCCGATAATAAATATTGACCCCGACGGTAGATCTGCTGTGGAAAGTATGGATTGGTTCGAAAATGAATTAACTGGCGCCGTTATGAATGTAAAAGGAAAAAGTGAAGTACCTGAATCAATGAAAGGTGAAGGTTGGGTAAATATTGGAAAAGATGAGATGTTCGGAGTAGAAAATATTCCGGAAGCAGACATTACAACATATGCCCCACTTGCTGCACGTATGTTTATGAGTGAACAAGATTATAAATTGGCACCTAAGCAAGTATTAGTTTATAATAAAGAAATTCAGGAATCTCCAGTTTCAGTAGGAAAATATTCTGTTTCGATTACAAGGGGAAAAGAAATTACATTTGGAGAAAAAGCAACATATACTAAAAAAGACTATGTTGTAACAAAACGAACAGATACGAAAACAATTGAATTTAAATCTAGTTATAATCTTTTATTAGGCGTTAAAACTACTGAAGAAATTTACAGAGAAACATTACATTATGGACCAAAAGATTTTTCATACAGCTTAGGTAAATTCTTAGAGTTTGGATCAATAATGTCAGGTAAGCACGATTATAGAATTAAGATCAGTTTTAATCAATGGGATTATTTTTTTAATAGAACTTCGGATGCTTTAACTATACCTATAGAATAGTTATGAAAAGTAATATTTTAATTTTACTGATTATATCAATATTCACATCGTGTAGTATAAATCATTATAAAACAGATTTTGAGAAAATAAAAAATGAATTTGACACACATTTGATTGATCATTTTCCTAAAACAGTAAAAGGGAGTTATATTTTAAATATGTCATCTTTATCCTCTATGAAGATGTTTAATAAATGTGGAGTTACTTTGCTTGTTTATGAAGAAAACAATAATGTAGTAAAATTAAAGAAAGATTGTTTAGCAAAGGCAAAACAAATTTTAGATCCAGATAAGATGCTGAGCCAGGTAAATATATCGAAGAAGAATATTTGACTCAAGGGTATGGATTACCAGAGAATTGGAAAAATGGTTATTCTAAAGGCATCGCAATAAATGAGAAAGAAAACATTATTATTTATTGGTTAGAAATTTGGTAATTTATAATGTATGAAATAACTAAGTCTAAATTCAAGTAATTAATGCAACTTTTTAAATGGAAACAAAGGCAAAGATTTCCTTTAATATATTTGTAAAATGAAAACAATCGTTATTCAACTAATTTTAGTATTCTTCGTGTCAGTAAGCATATTAGCCCAGACTGGTAAGAAAACTCTTGTAACCGGTATGAAAATTCGGATATCTGGATCACTTAATGACCAGGTTGGAAAAGAATTTCAAAATTTTGATTACACACGACTTAATTATTATAGCTTCACACAACAGATCGGATATTATTTTGTCAAAAATTTAGAGACGGGTGTATTTTATTCTGTTATAAGCCTTAGAGATGAATACAGGTCCAAATTTTACAAAGTATCGCCCACATATTCTACATCGTGTATGTATAATACAAAAATCGTCGGCTTATATTTCAAATATCATAAAATAATTTATAACGCGTTTGGGTTTTTGACTGAATTAGAATTCGGCTATGGAACAGAAAGGAATAAACTTACCACATCTCAGATATCTGGCATAAGTTCATCTTATGACTATGTTGCGTACCAAAATCAAACAGGTTCATCATTTAATTCAGGCATTTACATCGGATTTGAACATTACATTAAGAAGAAACTCGGAATTGAATTGAAATTGAATTTAATGAATTACAAAGGAGGAAAAGTTACTGAAAAAGTAACCAATGAAACAGGTACAGATTTTTTATATTTAACACCTGGTGAAAACAGCATTACGATTTCTGAATTTGAATTTTTTCAATTACCAATCAGTATTGGTATCAGGTATAATATCTTGAATAAATCAGTGGAAAAATAATTTGCATCAATAAAAATGGGAATACATAAATCAAAAAATTTGAATAGAGTATAATTTAATTATGAATTACTTAAAACGAAAAAATAAGGTCATGAAAATAAATGTACTAGTAATTTGTTCGATTATTGTAGCGACGAATTTGTATTCACAACAGATTGTAATACCTCCGTCGCCAACGGCAGCTTCTTTAGGCAGATATGCTGATATACAAGTTAATTTATATACAGGGAAACCGAATATTACGATACCAATTTGGGAAATTAATGAGAACGATATAAGGCTGCCTATTTATCTGACTTACTTAGCTGATGGAATAAAAGTCGAAGAAATCGCCTCATGGATAGGGTTTGGCTGGTCATTAAATGCAGGAGGTGTTATTACAAGGTCGGTTAGAGGAAATCCTGATGATAATTCGTTAACTGACATACATACAAATTGGTGGGATATGGAATGGCCCGGATGGATAGATGACCAAAAGCATTATGCGGGTTATGAACCAGAAGCCAACTTCTCGGATTATGATTATATACCATATCTTATTGAAAACATGTCACAAAATGAAGAGGATATCAATTATTGGACTTATTTGGCAGATTTTACTGTAATAGATCCATATTTTGAATATGAATTAGATGGTGAACCTGATATTTTTTACTATAATTTTTTGGGACATACCGGTACTTTTTATTTTGATAAAGATAGGCAAATATCACCTGAAATTTACCAGCCTTTTCAATTCAGTTACAATCAAGATGCTAATGGGAATATAATATCTTTTCAAATAATTGATGATAAGGGGTTTGTCTATATATTTGAAAATGTTGAAGAAACGGAATTACTGAATACATCTTATTCATTGGGTTATAATGCTTTACTTGGGGAATATAATCAAGCTATGAATAGAAAAATGATTTTTAATTCTTCTTGGTATTTATCAAAAATTGAAACACCGTTAGGAAAAGTAGTCACCTTTACTTATGCTCAAGAGGGGTTAATATACAATACTCGTTTAAGTCAATATTATGATGCAAGCATTGCAAATGAAGTGCATGTTTATGGTAATTACGCATCAGAAACAAATATTAGCTCACTCAGGTTATCAAGTATTGAAACAGATGTTACGTTAATCAACTTTATACCCGGCAATGAACGGGAAGATTTAGACGGTAATAGCAAGGTATTAAGAGAAATCCAAATTTTTAGCAAATATGACTTAGTCCATCCTGTAAGAATTTTTCAGCTGGAACATGGTTATTTTTTATCACCAAATGTTGATACTGAACGACCCGAAGATTTCAAGAGATTGTATTTAATTTCAGTACAAGAAATAGGCGTTAATAATGTTGCTAATCCTCCTTATACTTTTGGATACAATTATAACTATAGCAGTAATGTTTATTTACCCGAAAGGCTTTCTTTTGAACAAGATTTATGGGGTTATTATAATGCAAATGGCTCTACTAATTCTTTAATTCCCGAACTACATGTTTACCCGGGCCTTAACGATGAATTCAGAATTTATGAGAAGAAAAACTATAGTGGTACGCATTATGTTTTAGAAAGCGAATATTTTGTTGACCGTTTACCAGATGAACCTAAAATGATGCACTGCATATTAAACCGTATTACATACCCAACAGGAGGTTACCGTATATTTGAGGCGGGCTACGAATAAAAAAAATAATAAATTATGATAACACTGGAGTTAAGTTGATTGAGAGAGAATATGAATATAAGATGTATGATGCTCCAATTGTAACAAGCGGTCTTCCTGTTTTTATACCTCAATTTGCATATAAGCAAAACTCTTATGCAGTTGGATGTACTCCTTCTTTTGGCAGTTTAGCTTATTATGAGGATGCTACAATAATACACAACGTATCAATAGCTTCATTAGGATCAACACACGGAAGCGCAGTCGGTTATCGGTATGTAAAAGAAATTGAAACCGGCAATGGTTATATCCTCAGGCGATATGCTACTCCAGGCATGTATGAGGATCTCCACGATAGTGATGCCCCACTAGCTGTACCTCAATGTCAAGTAATGGTAAGTGGATTTTGTGACGGTTTGTTTAGACGCCCAACAATTACTTATAGACCATCTTTATTCGACCAGCAATGTAACTATCTCAATATGCCCCCTTATTGTGTATATGTGTTAGGTTATTGCGGAGTAAACATAACAGGGTTACCAAGTTTTAAATCTTACCCGTATGCCCCTAGCTTGAATTATGATTGGAACAGGGGTTATCTACTTTTCGAAAAATATTTTAACAATAATAACCAGGAAGTAAAAAAAATAGATTATGATTATTCGATTTACTATGCTGAAAATAACAACCCTAAATACATAAAATGTCTTAATGTTGGTTTAATGAAAAATTTTATGTTGCAGGAACCTTTATTTGCGTACTCGTTTTATGAAGTAATAACAAACGTGTCCAAAATGCCCATAAGAAAAACAGAAACCATATATTCCTCTGATACACCAGGAGATATAACAAAAGCTCTAACTACTACTTCAGAGTTTGATTATAATGAAAAACTGCTATTAAAAGAAGAGAAAGTACTACAAAGTGATGGTATCTGGTTTAAAACAGATTATATTTACCCCAAAGACTTGATTTCAGGATCAATTTCTACAACCAATCCCGAAGTCGCCGCATTGAGCTTAATGATAGAAAAAAACATACTGAACAGGCCGATTGAAATCATGAATTATAAAAATGGGTATGTTTTATCTTCTCCTTTACGTCTTTATCATACACAACTCATTAACAACTGGCCGGCAGCCGAATACATTGTCGTTCCATTCGAGGATTGGGAGATAGAAACCAGCGCCCCCCTGACACTTTCTACCACCCCTTCTTCTGGTACTTTTGTTAAAAGTTATATATCAGGTTCAATATCATTTGTAAAAGACAACCATTATACAAGGAGAATATCATATGACATGTTTGATAACAAAGGAAACCTGCTGGAATATCATAAAGAAAATGACAGCCATGTTGCATTTATCTGGGATTACAATAATTCAGCCGTCACGGCTGCTGCTAATAATGCTTATAATTCGCAAATTGCATATACAAGTTTTGAATGTGAAACTGATTTACTATTAAACAGCGGCAATTGGAAAATAGGACCTGGTATTATTGTTGACGATTATGGTAAAACAGGTTCAAGACGTTACAATGGTCTGCTGCAATCATGGTACAACCTACCTGTCGGTAAATACGGGTTGTCTTTTTTTATGCAGCGGAAATTAGGTGAAAATGGAAATATTTATGTCGGAAGCGAAATCATAACAGCATTATATAGTAATAAATGGGAATTTGTCGAAAGAATAATTGAAATTACCACCCCCGGCAAAATTAGTATTGCCGCTACAGGCGCATTTATTGATGAATTAACTCTTTGCCCTGTTGCATCCCAAATTAGAACATTTACACATAAACCATTGTTCGGTATAACCACATCAACAAATGAAAACAATCAAATTCAATACTTTGAATATGATATAATGGGACGCCTGTCATTAATCAGGGATCAGGATAAATACATTCTGAAAAAATTTGTATATCATTATAAATAATGATACAAACTATATTTATTGTTTGTGCTCGTCCCGGAAAATTCCATTTCAATATAATGTAAAATATGATAATTTTTCCCTGTATTACTATGATCTTGCGGGCAGACCGGTCACTTCTGTTTCGCCAAAATTTACAAGAAAACTTACGGTAGGAAATCATATCAGCACAAATTCCGTAACATATAATAAGATGGGTTTAACAGCTTCAGCATTCACTTCCGACCAGGGAACCACCAGCTTCCGGTATTTTGACGACGGAAGGATACGTTTTTCACAGAATGCCAAGCAAGCGACTTTAGGAAATTTTTCTTATACCGAATACGATGCATATAATCGAATAATAAGAACAGGGGAATGTACACTGACGAACGCATTTCTTACGTGGAATTTGAATACTACTATACCTGAAACATATAGCACAAATACTACTTATTTTGTATATGATATACCCTATCAGGACGGGCTGAACAGCGCTTTAGGCACGACAAATCACAATTTTAAACAAAGGTTCTTGGCAGGCCGTGTCTCCCGGACAATGAACGACAACGCAACCACCTGGTATAGTTAC
>JACQWN010000541.1 GCA_016209245.1 Bacteroidia bacterium | reverse complement strand
CGGCTTCACTCAGCGGCTTGCCGGCGGGTTCATACACTCTTACAGTAACCGACGCAAATGGATGTATCAAAGTAAAATCAACCGGCATAAACATAAACAGTACGGGAGGTCCGCAGATAGCTGCCGATTTCATTATAAATACCGGCTGCAGCGGTAGCGACGGCGCTATGTATGTTACAGTAACCGGCGGGGCGCTTCCTTACGCTTCGTTTCTATGGTCGAACAGCGAAACAACCGAAGATATTAGCGGATTAAGCGCCGGCGTTTACTGCCTTACCGTTACCGACAGCGCCGGATGCGAAGGAATATTCAGCGACTCGGTAAGCGCAATCATGCCACTGTATCAGCCAATCTGTCTTGTATCGGTTGACAGCACTACTGGTAAAAACCATATTGTATGGGAGAAGGTTCAGCAGACAGGAATTGCTCAATATAACATATACAGGGAAAGTAATATTGCAGGGCTGTACTATACAATTGCCACGGTTCCTGGCAATAATCTCAGCGAGTATATTGATTACCAATCATATCCAAAAATACGGGCATACCGTTACAAAATTTCTGCTATAGATGACTGCGGCAACGAATCGCCGTTAAGTGTCCATCACAAAACAATGCACCTGACAATGAACGAAGGTATCGGACAATCGTATAACCTTATTTGGGATCATTACGAAGGCTTTCCTTTCTGGACTTACCTTATTTACAGGCATACCAACCAAACCGGCTGGCAGCTTATTGATTCCATGCCAAATAACCTTACATCTTACACCGACTGGCCGCCTTCGATGGGTCAATTATATTACCGCATCAGTGTATTGAAGAACGATTCATGTTATTCGTCGGGCGATTTAAAAGCTCAGGGCGGGCCATACAGTCAATCGTTCTCAAATCTGGATGATAATGGAATACCTGTTTATATTTATTTGGCGAAATGTAACCCGGAGCTTAAAATTTATCCGAATCCGAATACCGGCGAGTTTAATATTGAAGTCGAGCTAATAAAAGCATCGGTATTATCGTACAAAGTAATGGATAACATAGGCAGAATAATTTATGAGCAGAAACCACAGAAAATATCGGGGACAGCAAAAAATACGATTGATTTAAAACAGTATTCTAACGGAATTTATACAATTATCGTAATGGTTGACAGCACAAACTATAATGAAAAAATAGTAATTATTGGGAAATAGAATAAATTCAAATATTGCGACACTTTGTCGCAATATTTGTAGCGATAGCTATTATTTACAATTTTTTTAACTTTATCGCGATACTTTGTCGTGCTTTATGTCGCAATAATTTCATTGTTTTATTATATCAGAAAAATGTTGCAATTTATATAGCCTGCATTATTCATAAATTTAGATATAAATATTATGACTAACCCCGTCCTTCAGGGCGGGGATATTAAAAAATGTCTTTCTTTGATCCCTCTCTCTGCAAAATTTTGAAAATTTTTAAATTTTCAAAATTTTGCAGAGAGAGGGGAGTAAAAATGTTGTTCTTTTTTTACCCCACCTTGTCGCCAAGGCGCCACACAGTAAAAGGCGGGGTTAGTCATATATTTTATTTTAAAATGCATGAATTATTCAGGATAGATATATATAAATGCCGTAAATATACATTAAAAAAAGGTTAGTGAAAAAATAAAATATTTTTTCTGTTATAAAGCACCCATTTTTATATTGTAAGAAATATATTTATATTTACTTTTGAAAGGTAAATTATTTAAAAATAAAGTTATGAATTACGAAATATTACAGGTTAAAGTTGAAGAGGGTATTGCATTGGTTACTATTAGCCGGCCTAAGGCGCTCAATGCATTAAACACTCAGTTCTTCCGTGAGATGGATGATTTTATCGCTTCCGCCAGGAACAGAAATGATATTTCTGTTATAGTGCTTACCGGCGAGGGCAAAGCTTATGTAGCCGGTGCTGATATTGCTGAGATGGTAAATATGAGACCTCAGCATGGCCGTAAATTTTCCCGGCTTGGACAAAGGACATTCAGGAATCTTGAGACATTAGATATACCAGTTATCGCTGCCGTCAATGGTTTTGCGCTTGGAGGTGGCTGCGAGCTCGCTATGGCTTGCGATTTCCGTATTGCCAGCACAAATGCAAAGTTCGGGCAACCTGAAGTAAATCTCGGGCTTATTCCAGGATATGCCGGTACGCAACGATTACCAAGATTGGCAGGGCTTGCAAATGCACTATATTTGCTTATGACCGCCGATATGATACCTGCTGATGAAGCTTTACGCATTGGCTTGGTTCAGAAAGTTGTTGAACCGGAAAAGCTTCTTGAGGAAACAATGAATATTGCAAAAAAAATAGCTTCCAAAGGTCCTCAGGCAATTAAAAAGGTTAAATCTGCAGCACGTACAGGCTGGCTTTCAGGGTTTGAAGAAGGATGCAGAATAGAGTCGGATGAGTTCGGCTCGTTATTTGGTCCAGGGAGCCAAGGGGAAGAAGGAATGAAAGCGTTTCTTGAAAAAAGACAACCGGTGTGGAAATGATAAGAAGTTAGAAGATGGAAAAAGGAAATAGAGGAAATAAATAGAAATTAATTTCTATCTATTTCGATTAATTTCAATTAATTTCTATTTAACACTAATAAATTAATAACAAATATGGACTATACAGAAAGATTTCAAAACGTAACGGTAATCGGTGCAGCCGGGAAAATGGGGAGCGGCATCGTACTGTTAACAGCAATGGAAATGGCTGATTTAAGCTTGAAGCCGGAAAATAAAGGCAAACCATTTATCCTGAATGCTATGGATGTTTCGGATGCCGGTTTATCAGGGCTGATGAAATATATCAGAGCTCAGGTTATTAAAGCAGCT
>JACQWN010000540.1 GCA_016209245.1 Bacteroidia bacterium | reverse complement strand
TTCCGGGATTAGGATAAATTCTGAAATTTGTGATTAAATTTTCAGTCTCTTCGATTGTTGTAATTGTTAAGTGATATATAACGGTATCAGAAAAACACTCATTGTAAGCAATAAGCATTACATCTTTTACTCCCGGTTCATCAAACACATATATCGGATTGGTCAAAGTGCTTGAATTTGAACTATCCCCAAAATTCCAAATATAACCGGTAGCATTTTCAGAAGCATTAATAAATAAAATTGAATCGTTTATATATAATTGGCTTGTATCTAACCAATACCCTGCTTCAACCGGTTTATTAACATTGACATTAATTGTGGCTGATTTCCAGCAATTGGATTGTATGCTGTAAAAAACGCTATAAATAGCGCTGGAATCCTGTAAAACAGAGATAGAAGATGTTGTATCGCCGGTTGACCATTCCCATGAAGAACCTCCGGAAACTTGCAATGTTAAAGAATCGCCATAGCAAACACTTGTATCAGTGGTGACGGGATAATCAAATTCTTCACAATATATACAACTGCCATCATCCAGGTTAGCGAAAGGATTATAATTTATTGCCGATGCATCGGTACAACCCGGTATTTTTTTCAGCACGTGTATCATTTCTATATATTTAAGCTGTCCTGTCTTATTTGTATAAGCGATAACCACAGGATGCGGTATGCCTTTTGCGAAATAATAGTAGTAATATAATGTATCGTGGTTGGCCGAGTCGAAATTTCCTAATACAAAAACACTGTCGTGCCTGTATTCGGTGTATTTTATTCTTAACACATCAGGAAATTCGTTTAAGCCAGTTGATAATGAGCCCCAGCCGTCAACAGAAATTTCTTTTACTTTGTGCAGGTAAACATCTACCCATGGATTAAATGGAATTGTAGAAACGGAGTGCTGAATTGTGCTGTAACCATAAGAATACTGTGAAGATATTAATGTATCGCCATATCCGGGTTCATTATTACCATGAACCGTATCAATTCCTTCGCCGAAATCGCCGATTAATGTTATGCCGCTTTCCCAATAAGCACTAATATTTTTAGAATAATAGTAGTATATTTTAAAGTCGGTTCCGGTAATAGTGGCTACTTCGGCGCCAGGATGCTGTTCTGCGAAAGATGTTTCCTCAGGGCTAAAATATTTCATACTGTCGGAAAATGCGATAAAAGCTTCACTGAAATTATAATGTTGATTTTCGCCTAGGCAACCTATTGTATCAGCCATGGCATAAAAACGGGTATATGATAAACCTGTATAGGGGAAATTAGTGCTGTCAAGCGTTATCTGGGCTGTTGCATTTAAGATGAATATAAATAGTATAATACAAGAAAATAATATTTTCATTTGCATATTCATAGCGCAGCACTTTGACTTTTTCATGAAAATTTATGATTATTTGTGAATATACCCGAAGAAATCAGGTTTGCAAAAATAATTTTAAACTAAATATCAACAAATATCTATTAATATCTATTAATATCAGATATTTATGGATATTTGCTTCTCGATATTAGTTGATATTTTTTTGCAAATTCATTTTCTTTCAGTATAATTTAGGGTAAATAACTGGCATCAAAAGTACAAAAAATTATTAACATAGATTTTTACAGTGTTCAGAGTACTTTATCGGTTCATGTTTTACAGCCATTTATAAGTTTCCACTTTGTGCAGGACAATTTGGCTTGTAGATGATTAACGAATTTCATTCATTACCCTTGATCTTATTGATTCGGCAACAAAATTGTTAAGTGATATTTTTGCTTCCATTGCCAACAAAGCTGCTTCCTGATGAAGTCTGGCAGGTATTCTAACATTAAAGCTTCCTTTAAATGGTTTTTCAGGTTTTGTGTCTGAGGCTTTGCAATCAGCCAAATAGGTATCAATTGCCTCTTTAAAATCAGCCTCTAACTCCTTTCCTGTAATACCTTCATANNNNAGACCTTGTATCCCTAATACTTGTCCATAGAGTAAATTATCTTCTACACTATACTCTATATTGCCAGTGTAACCTTTGTATTCCAGATGTTTCATAACCCTAATATTTCTTTTATTTGTTTTAACTGATATATCTTCATAATCCCTTTTGGATGTGGCTTGTGAAGTAAAATCGGAACGCCTTCCGAATTTTCAAACTTCACCCGAGAACCGGATGTTTTTCCCTTTTTCACCTGAGTAAAGTCGAAGTAGCCTAACAATTTTACCAATTCATTAAAGTGAAAGTCGGTAGGCATCCTTAAAAAACGCTCAATAAGTTTTTCCTTTTTAGACATAACGCAAAGTAACTATATTTAGTTGCAAAATACAAATTTTTTTATTAATTACTATTTGGTTATTCTGCTGATGGCATGACTATGCTTTAGCTTCCAAACATAGGCAATGCTTCGGTTGGCAAAGCGTCAGCTAAAGGATGATGTTTTTCTAATTCTTTTTGCAAATTTTCTAAATCGTCTGCATGGTAACGTTCTATACTGCTTATATATCTGTGAAATGCTCGGATGTTATTCTGAATTTTAATTTAACAGGCAAATTTTCATCTAGCAGGATTTTCATAAAATAAAGTTTCAGTTGTTTTAAAAAACCAATTCCCTAAGAGAACTAATAAAGCATATACTTGCTCTTTCATAACATAAGGATAATCCTGTAAATACGATTCAATGCTTTCACCTGTAGAAATATAATCGAAAAAGTTTTTTATTGGAACGCGCGTTCCTGTAAAAACGGGCATTCCGCTTTGAATTTCAGGGTCAATTGTTATTATTGTATTAATCATAAATTTATAATTTGAAGCAAAAATAGGAAAATTAATTGTATGATGCAAAAAATAAGAGGAATCCTCCTTACTTTTTGAGAGGATACAAAAAATTATTCACTAGTATTCAGAACTACAAAGTTACTTATTTAAAAATGCTTACGCAATAAACTATCCCGGTTATTTTTAAAAAAATGTACTTTTGCGTGATTATTTGTTCTGAGTTTATTACTTCGTCCAGACTTGCTTAACCAGCCATTTACCTAATTTTTAGTTACCTGTGAACTCATAGTATTACATCTTTCGTTTGCTAAAAGGAAGTCTCTGCTCCGCAATGCGGGCATTTAGGCAGCTTACCCTCAAAAGTTTTAAGTTTCGCTTACTCTGTTTTCATCAGTCGTAGCACCAGCGAAGGCTTATCAGGATTTTCGGGATATTCCTTGATTATTTTGTCTTAGCTTATTTTTCGATTGTCAGTTTTCTCACAACACAATCTTTATCCGATACGATACTGAGAAAATATACCCCCGGTGAATAATTTCTCAGGTCAATGGTTTTTATATTATTGCCTTCGGTGCAGGAAAAGTTTTCACGATATACTTCCTGTCCTGCGGAATTAAGCAGCTTCAGGGTATATTGCTTTGTCCCCGGTGAGTTTATTTCAATCATCGTTTTATCTTTTGCAGGATTCGGACTGATATTGATATGGGCGGTATCATTATCGTGATGGGGCAGCACAAGAATATAGCCCTGTTTATAAATATCGTCGCTGCCATAGTCATTTACGGCAGTTAATTTCACGGTATATTTACCAGGTCTGTCGTACAGGATATTTGCAGGGTTATGATCGGTGGAAGAATTGGGTTCTGCTCCGTAAAATGTCCAGAGCCAGCGGTCGGGTTTGCCACATGATGAAGTATCCCTGAAATTTACAAGCAAAGGCGCCATTCCTGAAACCGGAGCGGCAATAAAATCCGCTTCAGGGCTTTTAATAAAACCGCTATGGACTATAACACATACGGCAGTATCGGAAGAATAAATAATAAAAACCTTCCCTGTCCGGTCGCAATTGTAATTTTTTCCTGTAAGTATTATCGTAGCATTATCTGTCCCTGTAAAATTCGTTGTATTCAAATAAATCCATGAAGCGTCGTTTTTTTCCAGCTTCCAGTGGCAGTTATAGCCGGTATTAACGCTGATAATGCCTGATGTCTGAAAGTACTCAATGAACAGGGTATCGGGCGAGACCGTTAATGTGCAAGGATTGACGATTATAGTGACGCTCCGGCAAATAGTAGTATCGCATCCTTCAGCGCGGACGTAATATGTTGTGTTGTTTTCCGGATATACAACAATGGAATCGCCTGTTCCTACCGGTTGACCTGAACCGCAACTATCGGTGTACCATCTCCATATTGCGTTTGTTCCGGGATTGGCTGGTGTAACAGTAAGAATGACCTGCTCGCCGGGTATGACCGATTCAGGGTAAGCTGTTGCACCAACAGGAGCTACCGGCAGGTTTTGTACTGTAATATAATCGTTTTTCACTATTTGCGTGCTACCGGAAGCATTTGAAGCCATTAATGACACATTAAAAATTCCGGTGTTATTGTAAACCGCTACGGGATTCTGAAGCGATGAGGATGCCGGTGAGCCGCCTTCAAAAGACCATTGCCACGATGATGGCGAATTAGTGCTTTGATCGGTGAAACTAACACTGCTTCCGGTGCAGATGATTGTAACGTTTGCTGTGAAAGCGGCGACCGGAATCAAAGGAATAATATATTCGATGTTATCGGATAAAATATCCGATTCGCCCAAAATATTTTTCATTTTCATATAAACCGTTTTTATACCATATCCGGAACTTAAAGTGAAAGAGGGGTTTGTCGAATAAGTTTTCCACATAGCTCCGATAAAATATGAGTTTTCGCTTGCCATGTAATGTGTAGGATTGTTGGTCACTGCGTTGTTTAAAGTTACAGTAGGGTTTGTTGTCGTTGCAGCGCCAGCGTTTATTGAGAAAGATGTGAGTTGGGGGATGGGGTTTGAAGAGGCAATAATGGTGAAATTGTCGCTGTAATCAAAAAGATTGCTATTACTGACACTTGTAATTTTAATTTTATAAACTGAATCTGTTGTTAAATCTGGTGGAACAAGCCAAGGAAAACTACCATTGCTAAGAGAACTGTTTGAAATTGTTTTAGAAAAAGTAAAGCCTTTGTATAATTCAATTTTAACATTTTCAGGGATGTTGTCTGTCCATGTGATATAACAAGAATCACCAACTTGCATTGAGAAATTATAAACAGGTGAAATAACTGCAATATTTTGTGTAGGGTCTATAACAGCAATTGAAGTATCTCTGGGGTAAACTACAATTGGTATAATTTTGGACTGACCCATATAAGATACGGTTAATTGCGTATTACCGATTTGTTTGCCTTTTATAAGATTTTTAATGTAATGCTTTGCAATATTTGTGTCTGCTACCTGGAATTGCAAACCATTTATATAACTAATATTATGAGAATAGCCATTATTAAAATAACCGGTAATTGTAACCGGAGCAAAGCTTTGTTCCTGCACATAGATTGTTTCGGGATAATAAGAAATACTATCTAAGGATGCAGTTTGATTAATCTTAATTATAACTGTGTCATGATCAATTAATCCGCTTACAGTATCATACCCCAACACAATAATTCCAATTCTTCCAAACGCATTCAAAGGGACAGTATGGTTGATATTTCCATTTGAAAGAAGTGTATCTGTTGTGAATATATTATCATCTGAAGACATTCCAGCCAATATCATCCTGTTAATCCCATTTGAAGAAGTAATTGAAATAGGTATAATATCACCGGGATTAAATATTTGACCAGATGTAGGATAAGTAATATTGATACTTCCACTTTGTAATTGAAAAACAGTTGTATCGGGTTGCATTTTATAATTACTAACTAAAATCGCTGGTGAATATCCATTTTGAGCAAAATAGTTGGGGTCACTGGAATTTGTATTTAGTCCAGTATTTACTTCATTAATTATGGATGTATTCTTAGGTGATTCTAAGTGTTGTTGATTATAGAATGTGGTTACTGCATTAGCTGCATATGAATCTAATCCGCCTGTCTGAGATGATGTAGCTACTATTAAGTCATTCGATTCATTAAATAAATAATTTATAAAAGGGGGCGGGGTCTGAAGATTGCCAGCCGCTGCCGCCCAATATACTAGTGTCTTGACAATTTAAAAATGAAACATTGAAAACAATTTTTTAATCCAGACCTCACAGGTTTCTAAAACCTGTGAGGTCTTAAAATTAAATTGTCGCAACCCTAGCACCAAATGATGTGTACCTAATGGTGGAAAATTGCTTTCACTTACTATGGCATGAGAAGGAACAATACCATTATTTAAAGAGGTCATATTCAAAAAATCTATCGCTGAACTATTCACTGCGAGATCAGTAACTGCACCATCATAAATACTTTTACCTTCCAAGGATAATATTAATTCTATTATATTAAATGCAGCATTTAAGATTGGCTGCTTGTGAACCAGAATGAGGCGTATTTAAAGTAATTAATTTATGTACATCTTCTCTATCATGATAATGAGAATAGCTCTGAATATATTGTCTTGCTAAAATACCGCCCATGCTATGTGCGACAATATCAACTTTACCGGCAGAATAATTGTTATCTCTTGCTCTTTTTAAAATTTTATCAATGTTGTCCGGGATTACATTCGCATTGCTTGCAAAACTATAAGAATTTGACACTTTATAATCTATTTTTAATAATAATGGACTTAGCACAGAACTGTAATTATACAGTGGGTATAAACCGGAAAAAATTAAATCGTGTTCCATTTCATTAAAGGCAGAAGGTTCGCCCCATAAACCATGAACCATAATTACAGGAGCTCTGTAAATTTGAATTTGAATTGAAAAGATTGGCGGATTTGCATTTGTGTAATCTACTATTTGAATAATATCAGAACGAGAAGGATTGTAGATTGATTGTAAATATTTGGGATGTGCAAATTCAGCGGTGATTGTGTTACCGTTTACAGCGTAATTAATGAAATACCCTGATATATCTGTATCATCGCCATATTGGTCGCTTGCTACCCAAAACTTTATATTATTAGAACTAATACCTGTATTGTTAGTAAAACTTATATGAGTAGCAGTTGAACCATCAGCACAAATTTTAATTGTTGGTGCGGTTTGAGAAGTGTTACCCTGCCATAAAATTGTATCTGGAAATGAAGAATTATTAGGGATTACGTTGGAGATTGTGATGGTGGAGGGGGACGATGCAATAGTTGTAAATGTAAAATCACTTCCATATGTAGTCCCTTGCGAATTTGTCGCTTTAATTTTGAAATGATATAAAGTATTAGGACTTAATGATGAAATACCAGCACTTACATTAGTGTTGGAATTTCCGGTTACTGGGCTTTGAACTGCTGTTACTGTGCTACCATAGCTTGTTGTTAATCCGTATTCAAAAGTTACAGTTGTTAACGCATTGTTTGCATTTACAGTGCCATTTAATGTAGCGCTATTAATTGAAATATTTGATGCGGAATTTGTTGTTGCTGTTGGTTGTAAACCGCCGCTTAATGTTGTCTCACAAGCATAATTTGAAGTATTAGCAGTAATATAACTTCCATCATTATTTTTTGCTTTTACATAAAAACAATAAGTTTGATTGCTTAAAAGACCAGTTACTGTTTTCGTGCCCCAGGCAGATTTAGTCAGAAATACCTCGGTTCCCAATGTTCCACTTGATGTAACATACGTGCCGGTTGTTGTGCAATAAATAGAATAGGTTGTTATTGCCGGATTCGCATCTGCGGCTAGTGTGATATTCAAAGTTGTTGTTGTAGGCATATCAATAATTGGTGCTGGTGGTTCGTCACAAGCTGTATAAATTGGGTTTGGACTGCTATATGTCCAACTATTACTATACAGAATAGGAGTACATTTGTATGTTCTCACTCTTGTGTAGAATTTTTGGTTGGATAGATCTCCTAAGTTCCAATTTACATTTGTAAGTGTTGTTTGGTAAAGGCTTTCATTTTGATATGTACTACCATCCCATGAAAATTGGTATTCATAACCATCAACACCAGAAACACTGCTCCACGTTTGTCCGATATGATGCTCTAAACCATATGCGGGTGAACCAATTGAATTTGAAGATAAGGAAGGAGCAGAAGGTGCTGTACAAGGAGAAGTAATTGTTATTTTAATAACAGGTGACTTATCATTATTGGTTGAAGATGCTGTTGGATAAGAAGGATTACAATCATCGCACGCACCATGAACTGTGACCGACCCACTACGTGTATAGTAATACCAGCTACCTCCAATACAATTGCCGCTTCCAGTTGAAGAACTTGTATTTTGAAACCTTGTTTCAATAATTAGATGTTGTGTGTTATTATAGTTAAAGTAAGGAGTAGGTAAACTGATAGTCTGCCAAACCGGAATATCGCTGCTGCAATCCGCTGTTGTTCCCGAACCTGATGTATAGTCAAGGTTACCGGAATAACAGGTAGACCATCCTGAAGTGATAAAAGAAGTTGAAGGAAATGTTGAAT
>JACQWN010000539.1 GCA_016209245.1 Bacteroidia bacterium | reverse complement strand
TGATTCGCTTTCACAAACTACACTGAGCGCCTCCGGATTGAATAATGGTTCATACACCGTTACAGTCACAGATAATAACGGCTGTTCACAAATTAACATTGCTACTATTATTAATATTCCTGCTGGAACCATTACTATTAGCACATACTCAAATCCATCATGTTACGGATATTGTGATGGTTCAGCAACTATTTCTGTTGCAGGTGTAGCTTTCCCTTATACGATATTATGGTCTGACAATCAAACTACTTCAACTGCATCAGGACTTTGCGCAGGCAATTATTCTGTTGTGGTAACTGATGCAAACAACTGTATTATTAATACTTCTGTAAACCTGATTGATCCGCCTGTACTTAGTAGTACAATTATTATCAGCGATGTGATAGGTTGTGCGGGTAATTGTGATGGAAGTTTAACGGCTATTCCTTCTGGCGGAACATCTCCTTACACTTACCTGTGGAATGATCCAAACCTGCAAACAACATCTACAGCCAGTAATCTATGTGCAGGTACCATTTTTGTGACTGTGACTGATGTTAACGGCTGTACAATTACCGCCGATACAATTCTATATGATCCCGTTTCTCTGACTATTGATACTTCATATCAAAATGCTCATTGCGGATTTTCCGACGGAGCAATTTATATTACCGTGGGTTCAGGTTCACCCCCTTATACATTTTTATGGAACACAGGAGATACTACTCAAAACCTGATTAATATCATTGCAAATCTGTATTGTGTTACTGTTACAGATTATAAGAATTGTACCGCAGATATTTGTATTGAAGTAATTAATGTTCCTGGTCCAAATGTGTATATTGATTCAAGTACTAATGTTAGCTGTTATGGTTCTTGCGACGGTTTCGCTTCTTTGGCTATCTCGGGAGGAGTTCCTCCTTATACTTATGTCTGGAGTCCTGGTGGTCAATCCGGAGCTATTGCTACAAACTTATGTCAGGGACTTCATTCGGTTCAGGTAACTGATTATGATGGATGTACTGATAATGCAAGCATTCTTATTACACAACCGGCGCAGCTGGCGATAAATGTAATTACAAATGACCCGTCATGTGTGGGAAGTTGTAATGGTACTATCGAAGTTGATATCGTTACAGGCGGAACGGCTCCTTATTATTATGAATGGTCGGGACAAACCGGCACAACATCACTTATTAGCGGTTTATGTGAAGGCGATTATACTGTTACCGTTTCCGACAATAACGGGTGTGAAATTTCACAAACCGTTACATTGAACGATCCTCCTGTATTCTCTGCAACGACATCACAGACCGATGTTTCATGTTACGGAACATGCGATGGAACTGCTACTGTTAACGCAGTTGGTGGTACACTACCTTATTCATATCTTTGGAACGATCCCTTATTTCAGAACACACAAACTGCTATATTTTTATGTTCAGGAAGTTATGCAGTTATTGTTTCTGACGCAAATGGATGTACTGAAATTAAATATGTTGCTATTGATAGTCCGGAACCATTTATTTTCGATAGCATCAATATTATTGATGTTACCTGTAATGGCTCTTGCAATGGAGTAATACAGACTTTTATGACAGGCGGTTCACCTCCCTATTACTTTGATTGGGATACCGGCGATTCGACACAAGATGTTTCCGACCTTTGTTCAGGAATACATTTTATTACAGCTCAGGATTATAATGGATGTCAAATTGATACAGCATTATTTGTCTGGCAGCCAACAGCCCTATCAATTACACTTACTCCAATTGATGAAAGTTGTTATAATTCTGATAACGGCTCTGTTCAGGCGATTGTTACAGGCGGAACTCCAATGTATTCATATCTTTGGGATGGAAATACGGGATTTCAAACGAGTCAAAATGCCATTAATCTTTCCCCGGGAACCTATACTTTAACTGTTACAGATGCCAATAACTGTATAGCTAATTCTTCTGCAACAGTAAACGGTCCTTCACAATTAGCAATTAATATTGTATCAACAACTCCGGCAAATTGCGGTCAGTCAAACGGGTCTGCAATAATTTCAATATCCGGAGGAATTTCTCCGTATTCTTATCTATGGGTGAATAACGCCGGCTCTACGGTTAGCATTATAGCGGCTATTACTAATGTCCCATCAGGCTCTTATTATGTTACTATTACCGATGTTATCGGTTGTACGGCTGATGAAGTTGTTAATATCAATGATATTGATGGACCAAGCATTTCAGGTTTCGATATTAATGATGCGACATGTTATGGGAATTCCGATGGTTCAGCCACAGTAAATGTTACAGGTGGGGTTAGTCCGTATTCTTACCAATGGAATGATACTCTTCAACAAGTGACAGCTAATGCTATCGGGCTGGCTCAAGGGAATTATTCCGTGATGGTAACGGATGCAGCAGGATGTATGGTCAACGGAGATGTTGATATCAATGAACCCGCGCAATTAGTTGCAGCCGTTGTGAACACGACTCCCGTTACATGTAGTGGAAATTGTAATGGAACTGCAACTGTTCAAGCAGCAGGAGGAACAACCCCATATTTATATTTTTGGGATAATACTCAGACAACACCCATAGCAACTGGTTTATGTCAGGGATATCATCCGGTTACAATTACCGATCAAAATGGCTGTAGTAAAATAGTTACTGCTATTATCAGCCAACCAAACCCGCTCATAATTACATACTCCCAGGTTGCGCCTATTACATGTTATGGGCTTCACAATGGCATGATAAGTGTAATTGTCGCTGGCGGCATGCCAGGATATACATATTTATGGTTACCAAATGGAGGAAATAGCCCGACAACCGGACAGTTATATCCGGATGATTATTTTGTATTGGTAACTGATAATCAAGGATGTACTTTACTGAGTCCCACATATACTATTACTGAACCTGCACCAATAGCAGCTACATTGGGTACGATTGATGCAACTTGCCTGACCTATAACGGACAAGTTTATATAGATACGATATCAGGAGGAACGCCTGGTTATGGTTTTATCTGGTCTCCGTGCATCGGGAACTGTTATTCCGAAACTATGGAAAATCTGGCACCCGGATATTATCAGCTTCAGGTTGAAGATGCTAATGGTTGTGAGGCAATTTTCAGTACAACAATTGTAAGTGTTCCACCTCCTGAATATTTAACCATAACCACTTCTCCCACAAGGTGTTATGGTGGCGACGATGGAACTGCAATGGTTAATGTTGGAGGAGGTGTTATTCCGTTTACTTATATATGGTCGGCTGTCGGACAGGGAAACGCTACAATTGATAGCCTTAGCGCCGGAACTTACCAGGTCACAGTAATTGATGGCAATAATTGTCAGATAACCAATTCCTT
>JACQWN010000538.1 GCA_016209245.1 Bacteroidia bacterium | reverse complement strand
TCTTGCATTTCGAGTTCCTGTCTTTGTGCAATTAAAAAGAAATTCACGATCTTTCGGTTTTAATTTAAATTCTATTTTTGTCATCACTTTGTAGTTTTAATTCCACAAAGATAATGTTAAATAATTAATTTGTCAAGACACTAGTAGCAACCGGGCAAAAAAAAACAAGCACACACCGGTTTTACGGTTTGTGCTTGCTTTTATAAGATTTGAAAAATTATTTTATTATTGATAATTTTTCAATTAATTGATTATCGCCAATTTTTAATATCAAAGTATAGATTCCTGCTGCTGAATTGCTCAAATCAATTGACCTGTCTAATTTGCCATTCTGCTTTTGAGACTTTTCCGAATATATTTCTTTCCCAAGAAAATCAAGGATAACTATTGAGATTTCTTGCGTTTGATTTAAATCAAACTGAACATTAAAGGTACCTTGATTTGGATTTGGAAAGACCTTAAAAGAACCGGCCTGTAATATTTCTTCAATACCGGTATTGAATTGAAGAATATTAGAAGTATCGGAACTACAGCCGTATGTACTGGTAACAATTACAAAGTAATTCCCATTTTGCGATGGTGTGTAATTCTGACCTGTTGCGCCGGGAATAATTGCATTATTCATATACCACTGATTACCGTTAATCGCATCAGATTGCAGGATACTTCCGTTTTGTGTTATTACGGGTGTGATTGGTACAGGATTAACCGTAATTGGCAAGATGGAAATCTGACCATCGCCACAGGCGTTTTGACCTTTGACAGTAACGTTGCCCGATTGTGCATTAAATCCAAAACTAACCGTAATATTATTCGTGGAGCTTGTTCCTGAAACGCCGGACGGCAAAGACCATACGTAAGTGTTTGCATTCGTTATCAGAGGCACTGTATAATCAACATTGGATTGTCCCTGACAAACAGAGGAAACGCCTGAAATAATACCTGCCGGTACGGGCAACTGATTGACCGTAATCAACATTTGCGATGAAGCGCCGGAACCGCATGTATTCGTACCTTTAACGGTTATGTTATCGGTAATTGCAGATGTTCCGAAATTAAGGGAAATACTATTGGTCGTACTGCTGCCTGTTGCACCTGTCGGCAAAGTCCAGTTATAAGACGTGGCATTTGTCACCGATGGAAGCGAATACAAAACGGAATTTTGCCCCTGACAAACTGTTGAAGCGCCAGAAATTGACCCCGCAGCCAATGGAAGCGGATTAACAGTAACTGCCAAAGTCGAAATAGTCCCAAAGCCACAGGTGTTCTGACCCTTCACCGTTATACTTCCTGAAACTGCCGAAACGTCAATATTCACTGTTACGGTATTGGAGTTACTGGTTCCTGAAAAACCAGATGGCAATGTCCATACGTAAGCGACCGCATTACTAATGACTGGAATTGAATATACTACCGAAGTTTGATTCTGACATACAATGGCGCTTCCCGTAATTACGCCTGCTGCTGCAGGTAGTGGATTAACTGTTATTATAACACTATCGGTCGCAGTACAATTATCTGCGTTTGTCACAGTCACTGTATAGGTAGTAGTTGTTGTTGGAGTAAATGCTATTCCGTTGATTACTCCATTATCCCAATTGTATGAAGTTCCTCCGGTAGCTGATAAAGTCACACTTGTGCCTTCGCAAACAGTTTGATCAGATCCTGCATTTGCAGTCGGTAAAGAATTTACCGTAACCAAAACATTATCTGTCGCGGAACAATTATTTGCATCGGTTACAGTAACATGATAGGTAACTGTCGCAACAGGTGTGAATTGGACACAGTTTGTAACGCTATTATCCCATTGATACGTATTGCCCCCGTTTGCACAAAGAGTAATACTTTGACCGGCACATACACTCTGGTCTGCCCCGGCATTAGCCACAGGTAACGAATTTACAGTTACAACCATATTATCTGTTGAAGTGCATCCGTAAGAATTGGTAACAGTGACTGTGTATGTACCGGTCGTTGCCGGAACAAATGGAATTCCGTTTGTAACGCTGTTGTTCCATGAATAATATAAACCTCCGCTCCCTGCCAATGTAACGCTTGATCCTGAGCATACAATTTGATCAGCGCCTGCATCGGCAATAGGAATTGGATTGACTATCACCGACACAATAGCTGACGAATCTAAATCACATGCGCTGTTTTGTACTATTGCCTGGTAGTCCCATATCCCAGAAGTGTCAGGAATTTCGTTATAAACCACCGAAGTGTTTGAAATATCCATCCATGAACCGCTGTTCAGTCGTTTACGCCATTTTATTATAGAACCATTGTATCCTGATAAAATCAGCGTACCCGTCGGTAAGCCTTCGCAGATTGTTGCGCTACCACTTATGCTACCACCAACAGACAACGAACTGACTGTAATTACAGCAGGAGTAGAAAAATCGGCATTACAAACACCGCTTTGTACAACAGCCCTGTAACTCCATGTACCGGTTGAAGCGGGTATCTCGGAATAAAAACCTGTGTTATTACTGATGTCTGTCCATGAACCGGAATTCAGCCGTTTCTGCCATTTTACCACTGCACCGGTATTTCCTGTAAGGGTCAGCATACCGGTAGAATAACCCTCGCAAATTGAAGTAGTTCCGTTCACTGTACCCGGTACGGTAGCAGGATCTACTGTTACCGTAACATTGTCCATGCTTGTACATCCATTGCTGCCG
>JACQWN010000556.1 GCA_016209245.1 Bacteroidia bacterium | reverse complement strand
CCCAAACGAACCAACTCATTTTCAAAAAGATAACCAATTGATTTATTAATCTTTTCGATGGTAGTCCCTGGTACAAGCATAGTTTTTGCTTTCTTGAATATTTTTAATACTGCATTATAGCATTCACTCTGCCGTTTTGAAAACTTTCCATTTACAGGAATTGTCCTTGAACAATCAGCAGCATAGTTAGCATATTCAGCACCGAGGTCGAGCAGTAATAAATCGCCTTCTCTGCATGTACCATCATTCCTGCAATAATGGACTGAACAAGTATTAGCTCCTGAAGCGACTATTGGCATATAAGCTCCGCCATTACAACCATTTTTAAGAAATTCATGAATAATCTCCGCCTCAAGCTCAAATTCTCTGATACCGGGCTTTACAGAATGTAATACTCTTAGAAAAGCATTTTCAGTAATCTTACAGGCAGTTTTTATTAATCCGACTTCTTCCGGTTCTTTTATCAGACGTAACTCCTTCAGTAAAGGGGCAAGCCGTTCATATTTATGACATGGAAAATTTTCAATAATTTGTTTTGTGAAACGTACTTCCCTTGATGGTACAATTGGACTATATCCAATATTTTCATTTATATTCAGATAAATATACTCTGAATATATTATTAATTCCCTGACAATTTTATCAAATTCATCAAGCCATTTGACTGTCTTTATACCTGAAATAGCAATTATTTCTTCTTTTGTGAATTTATGCCCCAACCATCCTTCCATGGTTTCATCCGGTTTAATGGAAAAAACGATTTCTCTCAGACTTTCCTTTGGATGAGCCGGACAAAGACATAATATACATTTTTCCTGTTCCAAACCGGTCAAATAAAACAAATCGGAATTTTGACGGAATGAAAATGTCTGATCACCGGTCCTTGGTAATTCATCATTTGAATTAACTATTACCAGGGAATTTGATTTGACTTTTTTCTTTAGCTTTTCCCTGTTCCTGATAAATAATCCGGAATTGATTTTTTCGTATCTCATATTATTTAGATTGAGTCTAAATTATTTATTTATGTTAATCAGCATTTAAAAAAAAATATCTACCGTATAATTTTGAAAAATTTGTCAAATTGTGCAAATTAACCTGATTAATTCGCAAATATAAAAAATAAATTTATGAGCAACTTTATTAATTCTTCGATAGGAAAGAAAGTGATTATGAGCTTAAGCGGCTTATTTCTGCTCCTGTTTTTGGCAGTACATCTCTCGTTAAATTTATTGACTCTGGTAGGAGAAGAAACATATAATACGGCAGCGCATTTTATGGCTACCAATCCTGCAATGAAAGTGCTTGAAATTGTCCTTGCGCTCGGATTTCTGCTGCATATCATTTATTCATTAATATTAACTCTGCAAAATATGACAGCAAGACCTGTAAAATATAATGTTCCGATAAAAGGTGTAAGTAGCAGTTGGGAATCAAGAAATATGTTTATTCTTGGATTAGTTATTTTGCTTGCATTAATATTACATCTTATAAATTATTATTATAAAATTAAATTTACAGATTTGATAAAGAGCGGTGAAATGACAGAATATAAGCTGGTTACGAATCTTTTTACTCCCGAATATTGGTATTATGTTGTAATATACATAGTTTGGTTCATTGCTTTAGGGCTTCATGTAAATCATTCATTACGTTCCTCTTTTCATACTTTAGGTTTAAATAATAAGGTATGGGAAGTGAGGTTAAAATTTCTTGGTTCATTGTACGCATTGATTGTATCAATCGGATTTACTATTATTCCATTATATTTTTTATTATCAGCATTTTATAAATAAAATTTATGACAGTATTGAATGCAAAAATTCCTGAACTAGGATATAATGTAAAAGTATTTTGTTACCAGGATACACCCCGCAGAGCTCATTCTGTTGCCGCTCAGGGCGGAATAAATGCCGCAAAAAATTATATGAACGATGGCGACAGCATATACAGGTTATTCTATGATATGATTAAAGGAGGAGACTTCCGTGCCCGTGAAGCGAATGTTTACCGTGCCGCTGAAGTCAGCAATCAGGTTATTGACCATTATACGGCGCTTGGTGTTCCTTTTGCAAGGGATTATGGTGGAACTATTGACAACCGCTCGTTTGGAGGTGTACAGGTTTCACGAACTTTTTATGCAAAAGGACAAACGGGTCAGCAATGTTTGCTTGGCGCCTATTCATCGCTTAACAGGCAAATTGCAAAAGGAAGTGTAAAGATGTACCACCGTCGTGAAATGCTCGATTTAGTAATTGTATCCGGTAAAGCCCACGGAATTATTGTCAGAAATCTGGTAACAGGCGAACTCGAACGGCATGCTGCCCATGCAGTAGTTCTTGCTACCGGCGGATATGGTACGATTTATTATCTCTCAACTCTGGCAGTTAATTCAAATCCATCTGCAACATGGAACTGTTATAAAAAAGGAGCTTGCTTTGCAAATCCAAGCTTTATTCAGATACATCCGACTTCAATACCGGTATTAAATCCTTATCAATCAAAATTGACGCTTATGTCTGAATCACTGCGAAACGACGGCAGAGTATGGGTTCCTAAAATGAAAGGTGATAAAAGAGCAGCCAATGATATACCGGAAGATGATAGAGATTATTATCTCGAACGCAGGTATCCCGCTTTCGGTAATTTAGTACCTCGTGATATTGCTTCAAGAGCTGCTAAAGAACGCTGTGATGCAGGCTTTGGTGTCGGTAATACCGGACTGTCGGTTTATCTCGATTTTAAAGATGCAATTGCAAAGCAAGGTAAAAAGGGAATTGAGGATAAATACGGTAATCTTTTCGAAATGTATGAAAAAATCTCCGGCGAAAATCCTTATATAGTCCCTATGCGGATATATCCCGCCGGACACTATACTATGGGCGGTTTGTGGGTTGATTACAATTTCAGGCGACGGCTACTTTATCCTGCCTGTTACAATAACCAATTATCTGGCAGATGAAATTAAGGTTCCAAAATTCAGAAACGACCTTCCGGAATTTGAAGAAGCAGAAAAAAATGTCAGCGACCGCATTAAAAGAATTATGTCAATTAATGGAACACAGTCGGCAAAATCATTCCATCAGCGACTTGGAAAAATTATGTGGGACTATGTCGGATTGGTCAGAAATGAACAAGGGCTGCAAAAGGCATTAGGATTGTTAGATGACCTGAAAGAAGAATTCTGGCGTAAGCTGAGGGTGCCGGGTTCAGCCGATGAACTAAACCCTGATCTTGAGAAAGCTTGCCGTGTAGCTGATTTCATAGAACTTGCAAAGCTTTTGACTATTGACGCTCTTAACAGAAGAGAATCTTGTGGAGCTCATTTCAGGGAAGAAAGCCAGACTGAAGACGGTGAAGCAAAACGCGATGATGAAAATTTCGCTTATGTCAGCGTCTGGAAAAATACCGGCGATGATTCAAAACCGGAATTTATTAAAGAACCATTGATATTTGAAAATGTAGAGCTAAAGCAAAGAGATTATAAATAACCGAAAAAATGTTATTGTTCCTGGTAGATTGTTAAGTACTGAATTAAAATTGACCTAATTTCTAATTGATCTAATTGATCTAAAAAATGACCAATAAGCATAATGATAAAAAGTATGATTTAGAAGAAAGAACTGCGAAGTTTGGCGAAGATATTATCAAATTTTGCAAAAAGATTCCAAGAAGTCCTATAAACGATCCATTAGTTACACAACTTGTAAAGGCAGGTACCAGTGTGGGAGCGAATTATTGTGAAGCCGATGATGCTGAAAGCAAAAAAGATTTTAAACATAAAATTAGGTATTTGTAAAAAAGAATCGCGTGAATCAAAGCATTTTATTAGGATGATGGCTGTTGCTGTTCCTGAATTAAAAGAGGAAGCAAAACCATTATGGATAGAAGCTAAAGAACTGAATCTAATTTTTAATTCCATCTACCGCAAAGTGAACGAAAATTAACTTAATTTCTATGCGGGATTGGGATATTAGAAATTTGGATTTGATAAGAAATTAGGTCAATTAGAAATTAGAAATTGATTACTCAATAATATTACCCCGAATAGTAACAACAAAATTATTATGGACCGGAAAGAGGAACAACAACATGCGAATTACACATGCGATTATTTAACGATGGTGATACTATCACGGTTGAACCATGGCGCGCCCGTCCTTTTCCGGTTATCAAAGATTTGATGGTTGACCGCTCGGCATTCGACAAAATACAACAAACAGGAGGTTTCGTTTCAATAAATACAGGTGCTGCCCCTGATGCAAATTCTATTTTAGTGCCAAAAGAAAATGCCGATGAAGCCATGGATGTTGCAAACTGCATTGGCTGCGGTGCGTGTGTCGCCGTTTGTAAAAATTCTTCCGCTATGCTGTTTCTGTCTGCAAAAATATCTCATCTTGCATTATTACCACAGGGAAGAATTGAAGCCGAACAACGCGTCAGAGAAATGGTCGCAAAAATGGATGAGCTTGGCTTTGGTAATTGCACAAATACAAAAGCTTGCGAATTTGAATGCCCCAAAAATATTCCTGTCGCTAATATTGCACGGCTTAACCGCGAATTTCTTTGTGCGTGGGTAAAAAGGTGAAAAATGTCTGAACCGCGATTTGTTCAAAAATAATAATTCTTGAAATGGTTATGTTTGGTATGAAAGTGAGACACTTTTATTTTACTTGCAAATATAAAATCATATTTATAATTTTAAAAAAATTATAATAAATTTTAGCGATTATGTCACTTTTTATATCAAATTTTTGATTTCACCAAATCTT
>JACQWN010000555.1 GCA_016209245.1 Bacteroidia bacterium | reverse complement strand
GGATATTTCATATTTTCTACCACCCATTTATTAGAAGTATCTTTCACGGCCTTAAAAATATCAAGCCCTCCCATTGTAGGATACCTGTCGGAAGAAAAGAAAAGGACACCGTCGTCACGGATAAACGGATACATTTCATCATATTCTGAATTGATTTCAGGACCTAAATTAACCGGTTCCCCCCATCCTTTATCCTTTTTTTCCACTTTCCAGATATCATTGCGGCCAAGCCCACCTTTCATATTCGAAACAAAATATAATGTTTTTTCATCGGCCGAAATTGAAGGATGCGCTATGGAAATGCTGTCATTTTCATTGTTCGGAATAATTACCTCTTTGGAAGCTTCGCCCCAGTAACCACCTGTTTTTCTGGCAACATATATCTGGCAGCCGATGTGCTTTGTTTTTTCTTTTCTGCACCTTGTAAAATACATGACATTCGCTTTCTGATTCAGGCATGGGGAACCATCGTCATAAATTGAATTAACCAAGCTGTCGAGCGGCTCCGGCTTGCTCCATTTGCCCTTTTTATCAATACTTGTAAAAAAAATATCGGAAAAATATTGACCCGATATGGAACTAATCTGTTTATCGTGTATTCCTTCGCGTGTGGACGTAAAGTAAACATCCTGGTATTCCTTTCTTGAATCAAAGCAAGGACAGAAATCGCTGTATTTTGTATTCAGCTCTTTGAAAGGTTGAACTTCATATCTTGTCGGATTTTTTATCCATTCGATTGCAAGCTGGCAAGAGCGAATTCCTGTATCACCTATAGTATCGCCGGGTACCAGCGATTTATAATTTTGATATTCTACAATTGCCTCATCAAATCTTTCATCCATTTTCAGAACCTCAGCAAGATGCAGATATGCCACCGGTAATGTATAACCTTGCTTTATCGCTTTAGTGTAGTTTGAAGCGGCTTTTTTCGGCTCGTTGATATAATTATAGCATTCAGCTATTCTAAAACATATTTCAGATTTTTGTTCCTTGCTAAGTTTTTTGCTTTTCTTCTTTAAAACCCTCTCATATATTTTAATCGCTCTGTAATATTCACCTGATTCATATTTAATATCCGCCCGTTTAGTGTATTTATTATTTTGGGAAAATGTCTCAATAGAATTATAACAAATAAAAATTATCAATATTATTATCGCAAAATATTTTGCCATAATTTCTATCTTATTTACCAGCAATCAAACGATTTATTTATAAGATTATTGTAATAATTTATGGTATCTTCTCAATAATCAAAGGTAATTGCAATAATGGTTAAATGGTTAAATGGCTAAATTGTTATATTGTTATATTGTTATTTATATTTCAACCATTTAGCAATTTAGCAATTTAACAATTTGATAATAATATTTCTTATTCTTTTACGGAACCTTAATCTATATTTTTAGCTGCTTTATTAAGAAGATACTTTATTTTCTTTTAAAAATATAACCTATATTCATCTCAAAAAGGAAACCGCTTCCATAAGCAATATCGGCAGTTCTTTGAAAATAGGCGCTTGAGACTCCGGATGTGATAACTATATTTTCTCCGGTTAACAGCAGAGAATAGCCCATTTGAGTTGTTATAAAAAATCCTCTGAAGGATAAATATTCAATTCCAAATGCAAATTGAAGAAAAGGGGATGGTTCAATACTGATGCCGGATATTCTTTGCTTGCGGACAGATTCGTCAATTTCTTCATTTGTGAATTGACTGTATAAATTAAATATCGGCAGCATTACCATTGTAACGATGCAAATAAAGCGGAATAAGACGCTTCTATTTAATTTTTTGCTGTGATTGGTTAAATTCTGTTTCATAGCTATGAAAATTATTTTACAAATATAAAGCTAATTTTATTAACGACGCAACTATTTTAATAGTAAAAACATCCTTATTATATAAGGATTTTAGAAAAATGATAGTTTTATGAAACCTCAAGCTTCTCTTACATTGAACATCTGGGATATTCTGCAATTGAAAATCTGGGATAAGATATGCAATTTAAAAGGATATAGTGAAGATTTTACTTTTGGTCCGGTTTATGAAAACAACTACGAATTTGAACTGACATGCGAAGAGTTAAATAAGCTTGGAATTAAACCTGGCAACCGCTATTTGATGAAAAGATTTTTTTCATCATAAACAGACACTAATTTATTTTCAAAGTATCATAATACGCCCCATATCCACCCCAAATGCCAAGCGCACCGCCTTCAATATTAGTAACGACAGAATTTGGTGTAGCAAAAGGATTTCCATCGGTAGAATTCTGCAATTCAACTGTTCGCCAGAAATGATAATGAGCGGCATCAATGCTGCAGAATTTCATAACAACTGTCTCACCCCGGACAAATGCCCAGCGTGGAATATCGCCTAATGCCTCAAGTTCTGCCTCACGCTGTTCTTCGGTCAGATTAGGATTCCAACCGCGATATGCTAAAAATTCTATAAATTGCCCGTTAATAATCTTATCATCCGATACAGAACCCACCGGATGAACAAATACACTATCCTTCCCAAGAGTTTTAGTAAAATACCGGTAATAATTTCCAAGTGTGTCGGGGTCGGTGAAATAAAGCCATAATGTTCCTACGCTGTCAACAGAAACCTCATTTGTTTCTTTAAAAGCGATGCTATCAAGTATGACAGGGGGTGGAATAAATGTCCTGGCGGTATATGTTCTGTTTTCAAAATGCACTGTCAGATAATAGGTCTTTCCAATTTCTCCAATAATTTTTGTACTGATGTATTTGAAAAATGGTACGGTATAAGGGTCAATTGTAGTTTGAATGATAGTATCCGTAATGGTTCCATCACTTACTATTACTGTTGCATCTAAAATAATCATATTGAAAAGCGTTGAATCGTTGACAGGTTCAAAATATGCAGCATTTCTGGTTATAAATATGTATGGATGCTGTCCCTGCTCAATAGCCCCTTCTATTACAATTTTATTCTCCGGTTTTGAAAGCTCGACTGTAATATCTTTCTCGCATGAAATACAAATTGCGGCTATTATAATGTTTCGAAAAAAATATTTAATATTAATTTTCATTTGTAAAAAATTTATTTTCATTAACCTGTGTGTAAACTCTGACAGGTTTGGAAAACACTGTCAGGTTTATCTGACTTCCTGTTTACTGTTTTACAAATTTTTTTGTAATTATTGATTTTCCAGTACTTAATTTTATTAAATAAATTCCGCTAGATAATTTTGATAAATCAATACTTGTTTTTGTTTCAGTTATTTCAATATTTCTGATAACCTGTCCTTGCAAATTGATGAGCTCTATTTTTCCCTCTTGTAACCCTTCAAATACAATATTATTGTTTGCAGGATTTGGATAAATATTTATTGATTCTACAATTATATTTTCATTGATACCCATCGCTGATTGTCCGTATTTGGCAAAAAAAATATCTTTATAGCCAACTGATGTAAGGTTTGCTGTTCCTGCGCCAGGGTTAAAGTCGGCAGTACTCTGAAAATATCCCGTTAGATAAATATTCCCAGTGTCGTCAACTGCTATGCTGTAGCCACCATCACCATAAGAGCTACCGATATTTTTAGCCCAAAGATAATTTCCGTTTGCATCGTATTTGGCAAAGAAAATATCCCAATTGCCAATTGATGTAAGGTTTACTGTCCCTGTACCGGGGTCAAAGTCAGTAGTGACACGAAAAAATCCTGTTATGTAACAATTCCCTATACTGTCAACGGCTATACTGATGCCAAAATCCATACTAGTGCTACCAATACTTTTAGCCCAAAGATAATTTCCGTTGACATCGTATCTGGCAAAGAAAATATCAGAAGAGTCAACTGGTGTAAGGTTTGCTGTTCCTGCACCGGGGTCAAAGTCGGTTGTGCCCCGAAAATATCCTGTTATATAACAATTCCCAGTACCGTCAATTGCTATACTGCTACCATGATTACTAGAAGTGCCACCGATACTTTTAGCCCACAGATAATTTCCGTTGGCATCGTATTTGGCAAAGAAAATATCTTCATTGCCAACTGATGTAAGGTTTACTGTTTCAATGCCGGGGTCAAAGTCGGCTGTGCCCTTAAAATATCCTGTTATGTAACAATTACTTGTGCCGTCAACTGC
>JACQWN010000089.1 GCA_016209245.1 Bacteroidia bacterium | reverse complement strand
CAACTTCGGGAAAAGCGGTAATTTCCGGCAGCTTAACTTCTTTAACTTTCCATTGTTTAAGAAAATCGAGCTTAGGGATAATTTCCTGTTCGGACATATTACCTACTATAACAGCACTAGCTACTGAGGGTGAATAATATTTTTCATAATACGATTTAATATCGTCAATTTTAATTTTTGATACTGACTAGTATGTCCCTGTATAATAGGAACCTAAAATTGTATTGCCATAAATTATTTTATCAAACACTCTTGATGCAATAGAATAAATACTTGTTTCTTGATTTTTTATTGATTCAAGCTCTTGTTTTTTAACTCTTTTAAAATCGTCGTCATTAAAAGCCGGATGGAATAATTTTTCTTCAAGCAATTTCAAGGTTGCATCTATATTTTTGGTAAGCGACTCAATAAATACAGTTGTTTTATCATCGCCAGAATAAAAATCAATATTGGAACCTAATCTTTCTAATTCGGCGCTAATCTGTTCGGTGGTATAATTTTCTGTTCCTTCATTCATTAATGAAGCCGTTAAACTTGCTGTTCCGTGATTAAATTCTTCTTCTAATAAATGACCGCCATCTATATTTATCAGTATACTAATCTTAGGGGTTTCAGAAGTTTTAGTACCAATTATTTTTATTCCATTATCGTATTCTGTTTGATAATATTCAGGGATAATGGCTGCTTTTGGCGCCCCGGGCGTTGGTTGTTTACTTCTGTCAAAATCATCAACTGCCTTTTTATAGGTTAACCCTTCGTATTGCGGGTCTTCCGGAACCGGGTTGGTAGAATATGGATTAATGCTTTTGGTTTTATCTTTACATTCTTCTGATAAGTCAGGAACTACATTCACTATAGTTGCATTTTTATTTTTAATGTATTTATTAAAGACTCTTATTACATCTTCCTTTGTTACCTTTTCATATCTGCTGACTTCGTCTGTAAAGTTAAAGGTTTTTCCTAAATATATGTCCCACTGGGCAAGCAATATTGATTTGTATAAAATACTTTACAAAACAAAAAAAAGCCCTGATTGTATTTGAGTTTTTGCTCTCAGCAGTTCATCATCGGTAATTCCCTTTTCCCCAAATTCTTCTATAGTCTTTTTAATAAGCTCTTCTGTTTCATTAAGTGTCATACCTGTCTCCATTATTTTGGGATAAGCAAGAACCATTATTGTGAATTCACCTGCCAGTTCAGAAGCATTATTGTAAACAACTGACTGAATTGCTTTTTCGTTCTTCACAAAATTTTTATAGAAAACTGAGTTATTACCCTGCCCCATAATTATTGCTAAAATGTCTAATGCGGGCTTATCACGATGATATTTAGGTGCACAGGGGAAAACCATTTGTGTCAAAGGGAGAAAGATACAATCGGTAATATTTACATATTTATCGACAGGAATTATCGGTATGTTCATACTTTGTTTTGTAACATCGGGACCTTTATTGATGTTTCCGAAATATTTTTCAACTAATTTTAATGCTTCTTTTGATTCTATATCGCCTGCAACAACTAATGTAGCATTATTAGGTCCATACCATCGTAGAAAGAAATTTTTCGCATCATTTACATCAGCACTGTCTAAATCGTCCATATATCCGATAACCGGCGAGTTATAAGGATGCCCCATTGGATATAAATTCTGATTTAACACTTCATCGAGCATTCCATAAGGTTGCTCTATTTGAACCTGGTTTTTTTCGTTTTTAATAACATCCCGCTGGTTTTCAAATTCTTTTTGTGTCATTGCATTATAAAAGAAACCCATTCTGTCGGCTTCTAACCATAGAGCTACTTCAAGCTGATTGCTTGGAACTGTTTCATAATAAAAAGTAATATCATTTGTGGTACCTGCGTTGTTCTCTCCACCGGCTTCGGAAACAATTTTAAAATGCTCTTCAGGACCTACATTATCAGAGCCCTGGAACATCATGTGTTCAAAAAAATGAGCAAACCCTGTTTTTCTGACACTTTCTCTTGCCGAACCTACATGATAGGTCACTACAACAGAAACAATCGGGTCGGAATGGTCTTCGTGGATAATTAATGTTAAGCCATTAGGAAATTCCCACTTTTCGTAAGGAATAATAGTTTCGCCTGGCTGTGCAATAATTTTTTCAATAAGCTGAGGTTGAGTTTTGCTAATAGTATCAACTTCCAGCTTGCCTGAATGAACTTGTGCAAAAATATTTACTGATACAAACATCAAAATTGCTAATAATTCACCTCCGGTAAAAAACTTGCGGTGTATAAGTCTGATTTTTTTCATTGTATTAAAAAATTAATTGCCTGCCTGTATTCCTCATATCAGATAAACTGGCAGACAGGGATTAATAAATTTTATCATGCAAAAATAAAAAAGAAAAAAGAAAAATGTTGATTATAATTATTTTTATAATTGTTATATTGCAAATTGCTGATTAACCATTTAACCATCTGACAGCTAACTAATTATTAGTAATAATACTTGTATCGTCAATATTATTTTCAATATTATTATTATTCAAGTTTACAATACCATTTTTTTCCTGCACTGTGGTTTCAACATTCGTTACATCTGCAATTTCATCATTTTCACGTAATTGTATTAATCT
>JACQWN010000548.1 GCA_016209245.1 Bacteroidia bacterium | reverse complement strand
TGCTGAAAAATATGCAGATGATAAACGCAAAAAAACTTTAATAGGAATTAATTTTGATACGGAAAAGAGGCGGATTGATGATTATATTGTTATTTCATAACTTTTTCAACCCCTAATTCGCATTGATAATTATTAATTATAATAGTATTTTTGTCAAAAAATTTTGTTCTATGGAATCTATACTTGTAAAACCTAAGTCATTCGAGGAATTTCAATTTATTTCTGAAATTTTGAAACGAATGAAAGTTAAGATTTATGTTTTAACTGAAGAAGAACGGGAAGATTTGGGGCTTATTAAATTAATGAAAGAAGCTGATCGTACAAAAAAAGTGTTACGTGATAAAATAATGGAAAAGCTTAACAGAAAATGAAAACCGAATTTCTTAAACATTTTGATAAGGATTTAGATAAGATTCAGGGGCAAATTGTCAAGGATAATATTAGCAAGACTATTAAAGATGTTGAAAATGCTTTAAAACCTGTTGATATCAAAAATCTGAAAAAATTGCATGGATATCAAAATGCTTATCGTATAAAAATTGGTGATTATCGGATAGGTCTTTTCATAGAAAACGATATAGTTGAATTCGCTCGTATTGCGCATAGAAAAGATATTTACAGATTATTTCCTTAAAATGTCATATTTTATTCCGTATTATGTAAAATCTTTACTAATTTAAAATGTTCATAAATTCTATCGTTGATACTTAACGACATAAAATATATACCGGCATTTATGCCTGGCAGATGAATATGTAAATTTTGCATTCCTTTGGAATAATCGCTACTCATTGAATATATTTCCCCGCCCAAAGAATTGTAAATTTTGATATCAAGGTTACTTGTTTTAATTAGCCGAACATCAATATTTATTATCTCATAAAAAGGATTCGGATAGATATTTATCTGAACATTTTTATCATTTTCATTTATTGAAAGCGGATTAATATAAATATATTGTGAAAATTCTGAAGTATTGCCGGCCTCGTCGGTTGCAGTTGCACATAAGTATAATTGGGCAACTGAAAACAATGTATATGACCATAATCCAATGTCTGACGGTGTTGTACTTCCTAAAAAGGTTAAGCCTTCGCCATATCCGCTTCCATCATTATCGGATTCAAATAATTCAATAGTAATATTTTGTGGATTTTGCGTATCAATAGAACCATATATTGTTACATTATCTCCACTACAGACGGTGGAATCAATTACAGGATAATTCATCCCCTGATTTGGGCCTGTGTCATAATCGCCTGCATCATTTATTGTAGGTCCCGGAGGGAAAAGTTCAATGCCTAATCCTGTATTATGATGAATAGAATTAGCTGAAATACGGTTATAATCATCATTATCGGTACCGATTGTTATACCATTGCCAAGATTGTGTGCTATAATATTTCCTAGTTGCAGCGAACCGCCTATTTGCGTAAATTTTGGCCCTTCTGCGATACGAATACCATCATTGCCATTTGGTAAAGAAAGTGTTCCTGTAATATCAGTGCCGATGAAATTACGAGTAATAATTGTGCTGTCGCTTCCTGTGATATGTATTGCAATTCCTTGTTGTAAATTACCCGATATTGTATTGCTATCAATAACATGGGCAAAGGCGGCGCCATCAACTACTATTCCGTTAGCATTAGGAACGGCACTGGTTCCGGAAAAATCGGTTCCAATGAGATTTCCTTTTATTATATTGCCCTTTGTCCCCAGATTGTATAAAAACACACCATATCCTGAATTACCTGAAATTATGTTTGTTGCACCAGGTTGACTGCCTCCGACAATATTGTACTTTGCACCATCATCGAATAAAACACCATAGGTATTGGGAATAGCTTGTGTGCCTGAGTAATCGGTGCCAATAAGATTTCCTGCTATGATATTTTCATCGGCACCGGCGCCGAACACAGGGATACCATAAGCGATGTTCCCTGAAACGAGATTTCCTTCTTCAGGAGCATAGCCGCCAACAATGTTGAACTTTGATGCACCTTCAATACTAATACCATCATAATTTCCCAGAGCAAATGTTCCCGTCCTGTCGGTTCCCACATAGTTACCTTTTATATAATTGAAATTTGCATCAACTATCCGTATTCCAATATGCGAATTACCGGAAACTATATTACGCTCTTCAACAGAAGAACCTCCGATTATATTGTTATTTGCATTTCCAATAATCTCAATACCGATATCATTTCCGGCGGTATCAGTTGCTGCAGGATTAATGCCAATATAATTATCTGTAATTGAATTGGATTGTGCATTGGTGCCATAAACCTGAATTCCAATAGTACAGTTTGTAATACAAAAACCTTTAATTGTTATTTCCGAAACATTTATAACAGAATATTACTTTTTGTTATATAAGGCAAAGCAAATTGCAGATGGATTGTCCAGACTCCTGAAGTTGCACTGTAACCCGGATCGGTTACAGGAATATTAAATACTATCGTATGAGAAGAACCCGGTGTATAGTTTGCAAATGTAATTGCCTCACGTAAAGAGCCGGCACCGGAATCATTGGTATTAGATACTGTAAAAACAGTAGAATTAACTTGAAAATCAATTAATAAAACCAATGAAATGAAAGTAAATATTCTTTTCATATTCAAATTTTTTAAATTAATAATCAATATCCACTAAAAAAAGCCCTTTCGCAGGAACCGACATACCTGCTTTGGTCCTGTTTTTACTTTCAATAATTTGCCTGAACCCGTTCAATGATATTTTATTTTTTCCAACTTCTAGTAAAGAACCTACAATAGCTCGTACCATATTTCTTAAAAACCTGTCAGCTTTTATCCTGAAAATAATCATTTCTTCATTTTCATGCCATTTTGCCGAAAAAATTTTACAATCAAAATGAGCTGTATAGAATTTTGCATGGACACCGGTATCAGTACGCCCGGCTCCAATAAGATGAATTTCTTCTCTTAGTATCGTTGATAAAGTTTTGCATATAATACTTTGAACACTCATGGCATTGGACTGAATTTGCCATCCATGGTAGTTTGTACCATCAAAACATAAGTGTATAAAATATCGTTGTTTCAATAAAATAACCCTAACCAATCATTCGCTTTTTAAACTTCCCGATATTATCATCCATCAGTTTTTGTATAGCTTCTTCCCATGAAGTGCTGATATGAATATACGGTTTCAGCACGATCATAAAATGTTTTCGCTTTTCGCCGGTCCAGAGTTTATGTAACGGGATTTTATCTATGTATTTTTTTACCTCGTCGAACGGATATGAAATAAGATCGGGAAAACTGGCGGATTCAATGATTCGGGGCAGAATATAGCAATCACTCCAACCATCTTTACTGTCCCAGAAATATTTATGATATCTTCTTTGCATGCTCCAGGAGTGATTTTACAAGTTTTTCTGCAAAGATACTAAAATTAATGTACATAAAAATTTATCATTAATTTGATTTTTGAATAAAAGCCATTATTTTTACCCGTCTTAAATTGTAATTGTATGATGGACAAAATAACTACCATTATAGTTGAAGACCATGAATTGGTCACAATTGGAGTAAAATCAAAATTATCACATTATAAAGATATTGACGTCCTTGGCACAGCCACTAACGGAGAAGAAGCTATTGAGCTTGTCAAAGAGCATAAGCCCGATGTAGTTATTATGGATATTACATTGCCGGGTATGTCGGGTATTGCTGCTACAAAAATAATTACCGATAATTTTCCGGAATGCAAAGTGCTATACCTTACCTCGCATATTGACGAAGAGTCTATTATTAAAGGTTTTGAGGTAGGAGGCTGCGGTTATCTGCCAAAAACTTATAAATCAGAAGAATTAGTTGAAGCAATCCGAACCGTTTACACCGGAAAAAGGTATCTGAAAGGTATCGTATCTGAAATTTTTCTGTCGAGCTATTTTAAATCCAAGCAGGAACAGGAAATAAAAGAAAAAGTACCTTTATCAAAACGTGAAATTGAAGTAATCAAAACCCTTACTACCGGACTGAGTAATAAACAAATTGCTGACAAGCTCAATATCAGTCTTCGTACAGTAGAAGTTCACAAAGGGAATATCATGCGTAAACTTAAATTATTCAGCACGGCAGAATTGGTTATTTATGCTATTAAAAATAAAATTGTTGATGTAAATACCTTGTAGTTTTTGAATTAGTCGGCAATCGGCATTAATCAACTCCACCGTTCGCGCTCGACTTCGTCCTACCGTGTACCCATATTTTTAGTCTAAATATTATTTTGAAGTGTTACAAAAAATATGAGCAACTTTGAAATAAAAGCTCTTGAGCACGAAATCGGCATACTCACCCCCTTCCCCTCTCTATGTATAGAGAGGGGCGATACATCCGTATAGTTCGACAGGCTCACTACAAGTTATTTGAAATAT